>DASVOS010000017.1 GCA_036383255.1 Gammaproteobacteria bacterium
GTCAATATCGGCGGCATCACCACCAACGGTATCGACCTGGCGACCCACTACAAGCTGCCCTCGACCTCCGTGGGCGACTTCAAGGTGGGCCTGGATTGGACGTTCCTGCGCAGCTTCGTGCAGGTCGTGCCGAACAGCGCCGATCCGACCGGCTTCACTCCCACGGAGTTGGCCGGCACCACGACGGCGTTCGGCGGGTTCCCGAAGCAGAAGGCGAACCTGAGCCTCAACTGGAACTACGGCGACTTCACCGCGGTGTGGAATGTGCAGTACATCTACTCCATGACCGAGGGTTGCCCGAAGGCCGGCTTCGCGGATGGCCTCTGCTCCAATGTGGGGCTGACGGCGGCCGATTCGTCGAACTACGTTGGCAAGACGATCTACCACGACTGGCAGGTTGGCTACCATGTGGACAGCTGGAACACCGACCTCACGTTCGGTATCCGGAACGTCTTCGATAAGCAGCCGCCGACCGCGCTGACGGCGTTCGCCAACAGCTTCCTGCCGGCGTTCTACCGTGTACCTGGCCGCGAGTTCTACGGCCGTGTCTCGGTGAAGTTCTAATAACGAACCGTCTAAACGGTCAATTGAGCGGCCCCGAAAGGGGCCGCTTTTTTTATGGGCTCTTGGATATCAGGAATGCGGGATGTCGGCGTGTCGCGGGGGATACGGAGTGCCAGGGGGCATCCTGGATCTCGTCAGCCCTCGCACGAGCCGGAGCGCGGTATATCACCCATACGCGCCCGGTGCGGGAAGCGGAGTCCGCTAAGCGATCCTATGTCGGCGCAGCGTGGCAGCGTGGGTTGCGCCCGATATCTGCGATGGGTCAGGTGCGCAGCCGCAATACCGGGTCATCGCCGCCGGTGCCTGCCTCGCGCACCCACGCATTGAATGCCACCGTGATACGCTCGCGCTGCCCATAGTAGGGCGCCACCTCGTGCATCAGGTAGGAGGGGAACAGCAGGAGCTGGCCCGCGCGCAGGTTGAAGGCGATGTCACCCATGCCGTAGGGCGGCTGCCAATGGGCGTTGCCGGGGTCCAGATACATGCCGGCGGTCGTCCGGGCCTCGGAGAAACGCAGGGCACCGCTGTTGGGCTTGTCCGGAACCGGCACCGAGTCACCCGGGTCCACGCAGTAGACACCAGACCAGGAGGCCATGGGATGGTTGTGCTGGGCGGTGTAGCCGCCGTGGCGCGTCAGGTGGTACCAGCTGTGGTGATGGATGCGCAGCTGCTGCATCTCTTCCATCTTGTAGCCATTCAGCTGCTGCACCACGTAGCCTACGTGCTGCAGGCAGAACTGAGCCAGCGCCTGGATCTCCGGTTCCGGGTTCTCGAACAGCGAGAAGTCGCTCTCGTACACCGCCACCTTCATGACGGCGGTAGGAGCTGAGCTGCGCCTGCGGCCCGGGTCGGCTTCCCAGCGCAGGAACAGCTCACGCAGGCGCGCGTTGAGCGCCCCCGGATCCGGCAGGGCGCTGTCCACGATCGGCGAGGCGAACGCCGGGAAGATGTTGATGCGCGGTTGTGCCATGGCTGACCTTCGCGTGCGGCTTGCAATGCCGTGCCGGGGTATTCATATTAAAGGGCGGAATCCAGGGGAACAACGGCTTCGGAGGCGGCATGCAGGCATCCCGCAGGCATCTCATCGACGGTCGGGAAGTGCGTGTCTACGACGGCCTCCTGTCCCAGCAGGACATCCTGCGCTTGACCGCCATGTTCGACGATGGCGCCTTCACCCGCACTGAATGGGCCCGGCCCGAGACAGCCGCGGTACGCCACTGGGCGCTGAACATCCCCCATGATACCGCCCTCAAGCTGCCGGTCTATGCGCCGACCCTGCAGGCCGCCCAGGATACGGTGCCCGGCGGGGCCTACAAGGTATACCGCTGCTACTGCAATCATGCCGCCTACGGCGACATGCTTTTCACCCACACCGACTGCGAACCGGGAGGCAAGGACCTCACGGCACTCTGGTACGTGGCGCCGCAATGGGACTTGGAGTGGGGTGGAGAGACACTGTTCTTCGACAAGGACCGGGACGCGGCAGCGGTGGTGAGCCCGCGGCCGGGGCGCCTGGTGATCTTCGATGGCACCATCCTGCATGCGGGCCGGCCGCCCAACCGGGCCTGCTACGCGCCGCGCTATACCCTGGCTTACAAACTCGAGCCGGCGGCCTAGCCGCCTCAGGCCTCGTAGCCGAAACGCTCGATGTAGGGCCTGAGGACCGGAAGCACCCTCTCCAGCTGCGAGCGGTAGCGGCGCCAGCGCTCGACCGCATCGGCATAGACGGGCTGGACGACCTGATGATAGCTCGGAGTGTAGATGCGGCCACGCTTCTTCGCATGCTGGATATGGTCCTGCATGGCCTCTTCCCATCCCAATCCCAGGAAAGCCAGCAGCCGCCGCAGCTCAGCGTCTTTGTCGGCGATAAGCGCCTCATAGCGGAGTTCATGCACCTCGAGGGGCAGCGCATCACGAAAGTGGATCCACAGGTCCATGACGCAGCTATACGTCAGCGCGGTATTTTCCAGGTCCCGGAAATTGTCCAACGCCGGATTGTTGCCGAAAGCCTGCATGAAACAAGACAGGGCCACATCGCACGGATGGCGCAGCGCAAATATGAAGCGGGCGCCCGGGAACAGGAGCTGGATGAAGGCCGCATGCGCCGAATAGAAAGGGTTCTTGTCCACCACCAGCATGTCATGCGCGACCGGCCCTAGCAGTTTGTCGGCCTCCTGCCAGTAGGCGGCGCGCAGATCCCTTATCTGGTCCGGCGTGAGCGCAGCCAGGGCCTGCGGATACCCGCCTGGGAGACGACGCACCTGCTCCAGCACCTTGTCGATGATCGGTTCTTCCTCGAGTACGTTGATGCCGGGGTGCGCGTCCAGCATCGTATCCAGCAAGGTGGTCCCCGATCGCGGGAAACCGACCAGGAACACCGGGCTCCGGCGGTCTTCGAGCGGGGGCTTCGGCCAGCCGCGGGGTGTGGCGCCGCTGAAGAACATCAGGCTCTTCTGCAGGGAGCTGACGAACTCGTCGGCGCCGCTTCGCAGATGAGGCCAGACCTCCTTGCTCAAGGCATTACCCGCCATGAAGTGCGCATAGGCGTCATCTTCGCGGCCTAGCTGGTCATAGTCACGGCCCAGCTCGAATTCCATGGAGCGCCGCACCACAGGGCTAAGGTCATCGCGCTTGAGCTGTGCTTCAAGCCGCGCCGCCGATCCGGCGTACTCTCCGCGACGCCGTTCGCAACGGGCCGCCACGAGGTGCAGGTTCTCCTGCCGCGGATCGGTCCCGAAACCTCTGGATAGGGCCCATTCAGCTTCGTCCAGGAGGTTGGTCTGTTCATAGAGAGTGGCGAGGTTCGACCAGACATCCGCATTGCCAGGGTCGAGTTCGGTCGAGCGACGATAGGCATCGATCGCGCCTACATAGTCATGCTTGCGATTCAGGGCTATCGCCAGGTTGTTGTGCACCACCGCCTCGGCGGGGGCGATGCGTATCGCTTCGTTGTAAGCGGCGATCGCTCCGTCGACGTCACCCATCTCCTTGAGTGCGAGGCCGAGGCTGTTCAGCAGGTTCGGGTCATGGCGTCCCGCCTGCTGTGCGGCTTGATAGGAGGAGATCGCTTCATGCCAGCGCTGGGATTGGAAATACGCGTTGCCCAGTGTCTCGAGCAGGCCGCCGTCGCGGGGCCAGCGGCGGACCGCGGCTTCAAGGCGCGGCAGAGCCCGCCCGGCGGCGCCCTGGTCAAGCAATAGGCGGCCGGTCATGTATAGGGCGCCGACGTGCTCCGGCTCGCGGCGCAACAGGTCTTCAGCCATGCCGAATGCGCCCGCGGCATCGCCCCTCTCATAGGCATCGACTGCCGCGTTGAACAGCTGCGCCGTGGAGACCTCGCTCACAGCCGGTTGTCCAATGAGCACAGCTGCGACTGCAGGGCACCGAGGCCCTCCAGCACTGGCTTGAGTGCTTGCTCATGCCGGCGCCACTTGTCCGGCATGGGCGCGCTCAGCGTATAACGCGAGGGCGGCAGGCCTCCCGCGAGGGAGCGCTGTAGTTCCGCCGGAGGCGGCAGGCCGATGAAGGCGGCGGCACGCTGCACCACGCCGGCGGGATCACGCACCAGCTCGGCGTAGTCCAGCACTCGCCAGCGTTCCCGCGGGAGTTTGGATAGTTCATCGACTATGGCTTGGTTCGCCGCGCGCCATTGCGCGGCTACTACGTCCGCGGGCGGCCTGCCGCGCAGTTCGCGCCAGCCGTGCGGCAACAGCAGGGACCAGGGCGGGCCCGGCCAGTCAGGCAGGTCCGGATAAGTGACGAAGCGGCCCGACTGCCATGCATCCAGCATGCTGCCCAGGTTCTCCGCGGCACTGCGGTGTATGAACAGGAACACCGCGTCCGGGAACAGCTCCTTCAGGAATGGGATGCGCAGCGCGTTCTTCGGCGTCTTCTCCAGGAGGCGCACGCCCGGTGGAGGCTCGTCCAGTGTCAGCCAGCGGCGCCCCTGGTGGTCGCGCAGCTGCAAAGTGAAGTTCCTGAGGACACCATCGCGGTTATCGGGCGTGGCATCCTCCCCGGTGAGCGAGTTGGAGGCGAAACCGCGGTTTCGGGGCGAGAGTGCGGCGATACTCTCGATCTCCGCATGGCTCTCATCGCCTAGATTCCACAACCCGGGGATGCGGGCGAGGGTCTCGAACAGCAGCGTGCTGCCGCTGCGCGGCGCAGCCACGACGATCACCGGCCGCGTGAATGCCGGCACCGGCGCGGCGGCGAGCCAGGCCTGGAAACCTTCGAACATGCCGGACAGGAACTTCTGCAGTACCACGTTCACCTGGGTGCTGTTGCTCGGCAAGCGCAGTCCGGCACCGAGCTGGCCGGCGCGCTTCAACGTATCCTCGATGAGCACGGCGTAATGGGCATGATGGCGCGGTTCACCGCCGAAGCGCGCCCACAGCGCCTGCCATTCGTTGGCGAAGTCCAGCATGGCGTTCTCGAGGCCGGCGTGTTGGGCAGTGCGGGCTGGGGCGCTCCGCAGGTCGCCTACCAGTTCATGCATCGTGCCCTTGACCGCGGCGGGGTGCGCCAGCGGCTCTGGGGCATGGGACTCGAACAGGAGAGGCGCGTCGGCGCCTTCCCGGTATTCCACCGGCTGGGTCGGCAACTGCGCCGCCGCGGAGGTCACCGCACCGGTGGACGCGAGCTGCCAGAAGGCGGCGCTGCCTACCGTATCCATCACCAGGTGCACGCGGCGGATGCCGCTGCGGTTGACCACATAGTGCGGACGCCAATTGTCGAAGATCCACGCCTCACCCTCGCCCATGTGGATTTCGACCCCATCGCAGTTGAAGCGCACGCTGGGGTCCGTGACGATCGGTACATGGATGCGGATGCGGTCGCGCCAGTAGAAGTCGATGTCGGTATGGGGCGTCACCTCTGCACCCGGTTCCAGGCGCATCAGGCGCGAACGGCCCAGCACGGTCTGGAAGCTCGCCATCACCTGGCGCAGGTAATCGCACTGGGCCAGACGCGGGGCGGGTGCCATGGCGCCGTGGGTATCGTCGTTCTCACCGCCGCGGTGGGAGACCAGCACCAGCGCCGAGTTCCCGGCGAAGCCCTGGGGATGGGCCCGCCACTCGCTCTCCGGGATGCGGTCCACCTCGGCCTTGAGGCGGGCCACGTCGAAGCGCAGCGGAAGCTTGATGAAAGGGGCGGGGAGACGCATGCGGGCCATTGTACCGGGGAGGGATGTCCCACGGTACACTTCGCGTATGGACCTTGGCTTCGACAAGCGAGCACACGTCACCACCTGCCGCAGGCTGCCGCTGCCGGTGGACAGCGCACGCTTGCAGCGTGAGGTGGCGGCGCTGCCGGCGGAACTGTGGGGCAACGTACGCGCACCGGTGCACCGCGAGACCCAGTCGTTGTTCCTCAAGGGCCATGCACCGGCATTGGGCATTCCGGAAGACCCAGAACAGCCGGCCCTGGCGGCCTGCCCCTACATCCGCGAGCTGCTCTACGGCCTCCTGCCGGGCGTGCCAGGCAAGTGCCTCCTCGCTGCGCTACGTCCCCGCGGCATCGTCTATCCCCACATGGACGTGGAGAACGACTATTTCGTCCACTCCTTCCGCGTGCACCTGCCGGTGTTCACCAACCCGCAGGTGCGCCTCTACTGCAACGGGCGTTTCTTCCGCATGGCAGCAGGCGAGGTCTGGACGCTGAACAACCTCGCGCCCCATGCGGTAGTGAATGATCATCCCGACGAAGCGCGGGTGCACCTCATCTTCGACGTCTTTCCGTCGCCGGAAGCGGTCGCGCGCGTGGATGCGGCGGGGGAGGCGGAAGGCATGGAGGAACCGGAGTTGTTCGCGCGGCTCTCGGGTACGCGGCCGGCCGGCGCGCAGGTGATGGACTAGATGCAAGACCCAAGATGGGCCTATCGCCTCTAGCTATCAGAATCCGTAACCGTAGCTCTCGATGATGGCCCAGTCCCGCTCCGCCACCAGTTCCTTCAGTTCCCCATCGTAGTAGTTGCGGTAGTCACGCCGCGGCGAGGCGTTGACCGCCGGTGCCTCGGCGATGGCTCGCGAGAGTTCCGGCGTCACCGTGGTGCCGCAGCTCTCCAACAGGCCGGGTAGCTCCTCCCGGAGCTGCTCCATGCGCCCCATGCGCAGGCCGGTGGGGGAGCCGCCGACGAAGCAGAGATACCGTGTGAGCCAAGTGAGATAACCGGCATCGGGGTCGGTGAAGCCGCGCATCACGGCGCGCGTGATGCCGCTGCCCTGGTTTCCTTCGCGGCTCTCGGGCAGCGACTGCGCGATCTCCTCGCGCATCGCCGCTTGCAGCGGGTGGCCGAGGTGCAGCAGGTTGTGGATGGTGTCGTGGAAGTCCGCTCGGCCCTGCTCCGAGACGGCGCGGAAGATAGGGTTACGCTGCGGATTCGCCAGGTTGAAGGCGTACCAGGACACATACCAGTCCCAGGGATTGCGGATGAAGGCGAAGGCAGGCAAGGCCTTCAGCTCCGCCGGCGCCTCGCTGCGCGGCAGGTGATAACCGATCATGCGCGCACCGGGCAGGTGAGCGAGCAGCAGGCGGTTCACGAACTGCCCGCCGGTCTTGTGCACGTGGATGAACAGGAACTTCGATGTCGCGATCATGCCGCGGCTCTTGCGCTGGACTTCAGGTCGCGCCGCCGTAGCTGCGGTTGAAAGCCGTGATGCCGGCCACCAGCGCGGTGATGCCCTCACGTTCCGCTGCCGTCACCGCCGGGTTCCATAGGTCCAGGATGAGCACGGCACGGGTGTCCGGGCTTCGGTTCCACGCTTCGTGCTGGAAGCTGTCGTCGAATATGAGGCACTCGCCCTCCTTCCAGCCGCGGGTCTCGTGACCCACGCGGATGGCGCAGTCGGGAGGCACGATCAGGGGGAGGTGGACCACCAGTTTGTAGTTGGCGAGCCCGAAATGCGGCGGGATGTGCGCGCCCGGTTGCAGGATGGAGAACAGCGCCTCCGGAGCATGCCCCGGTATCGCAGGCGAAGGCACGGCGGCCAGTGCTTTCAGGGTGGCGGGACAGCGTGCGGCGTTCGCCTCGACGCGCTGTCCGGCCTTGTATATATGGAAGGAGGTCCAGGCGGCGGACCCGTTCAGTGCGGCCCACTGCTGCGGAGGAGTGCCTTGGGGTATCTGCACGTACGGCGCCATGCCTTGCCCAGAGACCATCGCCGCCTCGAGTTCCTGGCGTATCGCGCCGGTCGCCGCTTCCAGCTCCGGTACCCACGGGAACTCGGTCCGGTCGAAGAAGGCGCGTGGCGGCACACCCGGCATGTAGATGTACGCCGGCTGTTGCAGCGAATGCTGGTGCTGTGGAGGACGGATGCCGGCGTAGATCTCCGCCGCTTCGCGAACCCGCACCAAGGCTTCAGGGCCGTGGCGTTCGAGCACCGGAGCCAGTTCGGCCTCGATGAGCATCAGTTGCGCCTTGCTGAGGCTCGCAGCCGCGTGCATCACCAACCGGCGGGTGGGGGAACTCGCATCGTCGTTGCGCAGCACCGCGTCCGGGTTCGGGAATTGGCGCCATGCCTGCCAGTATGCCGCCAAGGCTTCATCCTTCCGCCCCAACTCCTCCAGCACCACGCCCTTATGCATGGCGGCGGTCTTGTGATCCGGCTTGAGCGCGAGGGCGCGGTCGAGGCAGGTGAGCGCCTGCTGCAAGTCGCCGCGTTCCTTGAGCACCAAGCCGAGGTTCTGGTGCAGGATCGCGCGGTCAGGCGCCGCGCGCAGAGCCTGTTCCAGGTAAGCCTGGCTCTGATTCAGTTCTCCGCGCCCGAGCGCCTGCACCGCCAGGAAATTGAGCGCACGCACATGGTAGGGCGCGGCCTCCAGGATCTGGCGGTATATCTTCTCTGCTTCATGCAGGTCGCCACGCTCGGCCAGTTGTCTGGCGCTGTCGGCGAGCGTCTGTATCTGCCAAGCGGCTTCGGAGGCGGGCTGGTTCACTGATTGCGCCTTCAGGCGTTGGTAAAAGATGGGTATTCTTGCACATCCATGCGATTTTCAGGGCGTGAGGGCCTGTTCCCCGGCCAATCCCGGGGAAGCCGCCCGGAACAGCGTCTCCGACCAGAGCAGGGCGGCGCGGAGTTCCGGGCCGTGGCGCGCGACGATGTCACGGCCTTCCGCATCGCGCTGGGCGCTGTCATAGGCGGAGAAAGGATCCTTGGCGTGGGTGTTCCACACCGGCCCCGCCACTGACGCCTCCGCGTCGGCAGCCGTGAGCGGCAGCTCCAGGAAGCCGGCGGCGGCCTGCACCATGGCGGCAGGTTCCGCCAGCAGCCGGGCGCTGTCGAGGCTCCTCAGCCTCGCTCCTGCGGCCGAGGCAAGCAACTCCTGGAACTTCAGCATCTGCGCATGCCAGATCACCACGAGGGACTGCAGGTAGTCCAGGCGGTCCAGGGCGAGCGCGGGGAAGCGTCGCGCGTAACCCGTGTCCTGGTCGAAGAGCCGGAGCAGGGCCGGCGTCTTCTGCTTGGTGTCCTCGGTCTTCTTGAGGTTGGAGACCAGGAAGGTCTCCAGGTCCGAATGCAGCAACAGGCCCTTCGCGCGCGGGCGCAACTCCAGGGCCTCAGCCGCCAGGTTGTGGGCCACGTGGGTCGGCTTGATGAGCACCGACTCGGAGGGCTGCCAGGTCTTGGCCAGCAGCCTGAGCGCGAGGTCGAGCAGCTGCGGCCCCTGCGGGTACCAGGCCTGGCCGCGGGCCTGTACGCCGCGCTTGAGGTCCGCGATGCGGCGCAGCACCCAGGGTTCCCGGAGGGCCAGTACGCGTCCCTCCAGCTGCAGCGAACGCGCCAGCAGTGATGAGCAGCAGAAGGAGGAATGGAACAGGAAGGCGGGATCATGTTCCGGCGCCGGCTGGGCCGCGACGGCGCGGGCCACCGTGTCCAGCGGGAAGCCGTGCAGGCGGTCGCCGGTGTAGGCGATGCGGTTGTCCAGGAACGCCGAGATGCGGAAGGTCTCGGGTGTCGCCTCCAGGAAATGCAGCTCGCCGCGCTGCATGTCGATGTCATACAGGTGCCAGGCGGGGTTGCGGGCGATGTCGTCCGCGGTGACGTCGAGGGCCATGCCGGCTGCTCTGGGCGGCGGTGTTGGCATACTATATCAAGGAGTGTCACGCCTGATTTAGGGCAAGGGGCCGGCAGGGGAGCATGAGCGAGCCAAGCGCCAAAGCCGATGCGCGCCAGCTGTTCCAGCAGGGCGCCGCCGCGTTCACCCAGCGCCGCTATGCCGAGGCGGAGCCGCTGCTGGCGCGCGCCGCGGAGGCGAGCGACGGCGAGGCCCAGAACCTCCTGGGCGTGATGTGCCTGAACGGCATGGGCGTAGCGCTGGACATGCGCCGCGCCGCGGCGCTGTTCGCCGCCGCTGCCCAGGACGGGCTCAAGGAAGCCCACTACAACCTGGCGAACCTCCTGTTCCATGGCCTCGGCACTGCCCGCGACGAGGCCGCTGCGCAACGGCACCTCGTCGCTGCCGCGCGCGCGGGCCACAAGCCGGCGCTGCGCTCCCTGGCTCAGGTCTACCACGCCGCCGGCGATGCCGGCCGCTGGCCTGCGCTCGCCACACATTGTTTCCGCCTCGCCGCCGAGGCTGGCGATCCCCTGGCGCAGTACAGCTATGGCCTGCGCCTGCACCGCGGCCACGGCGTGGCGGCGGATCCTGCCGCCGCATCCTATTGGTTCGCCGCCGCCGCCCAGGCGGGCATCTATCTCGCCCGCGCGCGCCTCGCCGGGATGCGTCCTCCGGGCGCGGCGCCGGCTTCCGCATCCCAGGACATGGGGGAACTGGAGCCTTGTCCCTTACCGGAACTGCCGGAGCCCAGGCCGGTGCGGGAAGTGGCGTTCATGTCGGAGCACCGGGCGGCCCTGGATGAATATCTGGAAGATCACCTCATCAACGTGGCGGCACCCAGGCTGGCCCCCTCCGGCGTGGTGGATCCCCATACCGGCGCGGCGGTGCAGTCGGAACTGCGCACCAGCCACTCCATGCACTTCCAGCCCTCCATGTACGACGCGCCGGTCTATCTGGCGCTGCGGCGCATCGCCCGCATCGCCGGGCTGCCGGCCGGGCACGCGGAGCCCCTGGGCGTGCTGCGCTACGGCCCCGGCCAGGAGTACCGGCCGCACTACGACTACTACAGTGACGACCAGCATGAGGCGCAGCGCCTCGCCACCGTGTTCGTCTACCTCAACGACGTGGAGGAGGGCGGCGGCACCGACTTCCCGCGCCTCGCGGTGAAGGTGGACCCCGAACGGGGCAAGGCGGTGAAGTTCCTGAACTGCGATGCCGGCGGCAAGCCGAACCCCGACACGCTGCACGCCGGCCTGCCGGTGATCCGCGGCGAGAAGTGGCTCACCACCCTGTGGTTCTGGGACCGCCCCTTCCTCTGGTTTGGCTGAAATCCCCGGGGTTTCCCGCGCGGGGCACGCCGCGCCTTTCCTAGGCAAGGTCCATTGGGCTACACTATCCAACTGCGGCCTGAGCGGGTATCTCTTAGGGAGATTGCCGTAAGTCTCTTGAATACGTTGCCATTTTCATAGTCGTCGCGGGCGCGTCATCCGCTGGCCGTCCGCTGAACTGAATGGCGAAAATGAGCGAATCACTGCAAGCGCGCCTGAACACCACGCCTCTCTCCGGCGGCAACGCCCCCTACGTCGAAGCCCTCTACGAGCAATACCTGCAGGACCCGGTGTCCGTGCCGCAGGCCTGGGCCGACTATTTCCGCGGCCTGCAGTCCGGCGCGCGCGAGACCGCCCGCGGCCCCATCGAGGCCGAACTCCTGTCTCGCGCCCATGCGCCGCGTGCCGCTGCCGCAGGCGGCGGCCTGGATCCGCTGGCGGCGGAGAAGCAGGCGGCGGTGATCCGGCTGATAGAGGCCTACCGCGGCCGCGGCCACCTGCACGCGAAGCTGGACCCACTGGGCCTCACGGAGCCCGCCAGCGCGCCGGACCTCGAGCTCGAGTTCCATGGCCTGAGCCAGGCCGACATGGCGACCGTGTTCAGCACCGTCTCCCTCACCGGTCCGGACCGCCAGCCGCTCAAGGACATCTGGCAGATGATGCAGCAGGTCTACTGCGGCACCATCGGCTTCGAGTTCATGCACGTGACCAACGCCGAAGAGCGGCTCTGGCTCAAGAGCCGCATCGAGGGCAGCCGCGCGCGCGCGGCGCTGAGCGCTGACGAGCGCCTCACGGTGCTGCGCAACCTGACCGCCGCCGAAGGCCTCGAGAAGTACCTGCACACCAAGTACGTGGGGCAGAAGCGCTTCTCGCTGGAGGGCGGCGACTCGCTCATGCCGCTGCTGCACGACGTGGTGCAGAAGGGCGGCGCCGCCGGCATCCAGGAGATCGTGGTGGGCATGGCCCACCGCGGCCGCCTCAACGTGCTCATCAACCTCCTGGGCAAGTCCCCCAAGGAGCTGTTCCTCGAGTTCGAGGGCGTGCACGAGCACAAGGAAGGCGACGGCTCCGGCGACGTGAAATACCACATGGGCTTCTCCTCCGACATCAAGACGCCCGGCGGCAACGTGCACCTGGCGCTGGCCTTCAATCCCTCGCACCTCGAGATCGTGAACCCGGTGGTGGAGGGCTCGGTGCGCGCCCGCCAGGATCGCCGTGACGACGTGAAGGGCGAGAAGATCCTGCCGGTGCTGGTGCACGGCGACGCCGCCTTCGCGGGGCAGGGCGTGGGCATGGAGACGCTGCAGTTCTCCCAGACCCGCGGCTTCAGCACCGGCGGCACCTACCACGTGGTGCTCAACAACCAGGTCGGCTTCACCATCAGCGACCCGCGCGACTCGCGCTCGACGCAGTACTGCACCGACCTCGCCAAGATGCTCGAGGCGCCGGTGTTCCACGTCAACGGCGACGACCCGGAGGCGGTGATCTTCGTCTCGCGCCTCGCGCTCGACTACCGCCAGACCTTCCACAAGGACGTGTTCATCGACCTCGTGTGCTACCGCCGCCACGGCCACAACGAGGCCGACGAGCCCTCGGCCACCCAGCCGGTCATGTACCAGCACATCAAGAGCCACGCCACGCCGCGCGCGCTCTACGCCGCGTCGCTGGCGGGGTCGGGCGTGCTCGACGCTGCCGCGGCCGCCGCGCTCACCGAGCAGTACCGCAAGGACCTGGATGCCGGCAAGCTGGTGGCGCCGGGCATCACGCCCTACGTGGCGAACGAGTTCAGCGTCGACTGGTCGCGCTTCCAGAATCGCAGCATCAGCGAGCCGTTCGAGACGAAGATCGACAAGAAGCGCATGCAGCCGCTGATGGAGGCCATGAACGCGGTCCCCGCCGGTGTGGAGCTGCATCCGCGCGTCGCCAAGATCTATGACGACCGCCGCAAGATGGCGGCGGGCGAGCTGCCGATGGATTGGGGCTTCGCCGAGACCCTGGCCTACGCCAGCCTCGTCAGCGAGGGCTGCGCGGTGCGCCTCACCGGCCAGGACAGCGGCCGCGGCACCTTCTTCCACCGCCACGCGGTGCTGCACAACCAGAAGGACTACAGCACCTACACGCCGTTGCAGCACATCGCGCCCGCGCAGAAGCACTTCACGGTGGTGGATTCGCTGCTCTCGGAAGAGGCGGTGATGGGCTTCGAGTACGGCTACAGCACCGCCGACCCGGACGCGCTGGTGATATGGGAGGCGCAGTTCGGCGACTTCGCGAACGGCGCGCAGGTGGTGATCGACCAGTTCATGGCCGCGGGCGAGGCCAAGTGGGGGCGGCTGTGCGGGCTCACCCTGTTCCTGCCCCACGGCTACGAGGGCCAGGGCCCCGAGCATTCCTCGGCGCGCCTGGAGCGATACCTGCAGCTCTGCGCCGAGCACAACATGCAGGTATGCGTGCCCTCGAATCCCGCCCAGATGTTCCACATGATCCGCCGCCAGGCGCTCAGGCCTTTCCGCAAGCCGCTGGTGGTGATGACGCCCAAGAGCTTGCTGCGCCACAAGCTTTCGGTCTCGGCGCTCGCCGACCTCTCGGGCGGCGGCTTCCAGCCGCTCATCCCAGAGGCCGGGGACATCAAGGCCGCCAAGGTGCAGCGCGTGGTGTTCTGCTCCGGCAAGGTCTACTACGACCTCATCGAGGCGCGCCACGCCGCGGGCCTCGACGACACCGCCATCGTGCGCATCGAGCAGCTCTATCCCTTCCCGCAGGCGGAGTACGCCGAAGTGCTGGCCGGCTACCCGAACGCCCGCGACATCGTTTGGTGCCAGGAGGAGCCCGGCAACCAGGGCGCCTGGTACCAGATCCGCCACCGCCTGCAGGAGCCGCTCAAGCAGAAGCACGAGCTGCGATATGCCGGCCGGCCGCACGCCGCGTCCACCGCCGCGGGATACATGCAGCTGCACGTGCAGCAGCAGAAAGCGCTGATCCAGGACGCGCTCGGCACCGCCAATGAGGCGAAGCAGGGCGCCGCGGCCAAAGACAAGACCAAGCCTAATAAAATCTTGACGGAGAAGGCATGAGCATCGAAGTAAAGGTCCCCCAGCTGCCCGAGTCCGTGCAGGACGCGACCCTCGTCAGCTGGCACAAGAAGCCCGGCGATGCGGTGAACCGCGACGAGAACCTGGTGGACATCGAGACCGACAAGGTGGTGCTGGAAGTCCCGGCGCCGGTGTCGGGCGTGCTCAAGGAGATCCGCGTCAAGGACGGCACCACCGTCGGCGCGGGCCAGGTGCTCGCGATCCTGGAAGAGGGAGCCGGTGCCGCCGCGGCGCCTGCCGCCAAGGCCGCGCCCGCACCCGCTCCTGCCCCGGCACCTGCTGCCGCTCCGGCTCAGGCCAGCGCACCTGCCGGTGGCGCCGACATGCCCCTCAGCCCCTCGGTGCGCCGCCTCGTCGAAGAGAACAAGCTGGACCCGTCCCAGATCAGGGGCACGGCCCGTGACGGCCGCCTCACCAAGGGCGACGTGCTGGACTACATGGCGAACCGCGGCGGCGCGCAGCCTTCCGCTCCGGCCCCTGCCGCCTCGCCTGCGGCGCGCGCTCCGGCACGTAGCGGCGCCCGCGAGGACCGCCGCGTGCCCATGACGCGCATGCGTGCCCGCATCGCCGAGCGCCTGACCCAGTCCCAGACCAGCACCGTGATGCTCACCTCGTTCAACGAGGTGGACCTCTCGGCGGTGATGGCGCTGCGCGCCAAGTACAAGGACAAGTTCGAGAAGGAGCATGGCGTGAAGCTCGGCTTCATGTCCTTCTTCGTCAAGGCCGCCGTCGAGGCCCTCAAGAAGTACCCGGTGGTGAACGCCTCCGTGGAAGGCAACGACATCGTTTACCACGACTACTGGGACATCAGCGTCGCGGTCTCCACGCCCAAGGGCCTGGTGACCCCGGTGCTGCGCGACGCGGACCAGATGAGCTTCGCCGACGTGGAGAAGACCCTGGGCGACATGGCCGCGCGCGCCCGCGACGGCAAGATCGGCATCGAGGAACTCACCGGCGGCACCTTCACCATCACCAATGGCGGCGTGTTCGGCTCGCTGATGTCCACGCCCATCATCAATCCGCCCCAGAGCGCGATCCTCGGCATGCACGCCACCAAGGACCGGGCGGTGGTGGTGGACGGCCAGGTGGTGGCGCGCCCCATGATGTACATCGCGCTCACCTATGACCACCGCATCATCGACGGCAAGGAAGCGGTGCTCACCCTCGTGTCCATCAAGGAATCCCTGGAAGACCCGGCGCGCCTTGTGCTCGGGATCTGATGCCCATATCAAAGTGACGGCGACGGCCCCTGCCGAAAAATCCATCCTGGATTTTTCATATATCCAGCCAGCCGTTGTTTCTAGAAGACAAAGGAAAACGCCATGAGCCAGAGTTTCGATGTGGTCGTGATCGGCGGCGGTCCCGCGGGCTACGTGTCCGCGATCCGCGCCGCCCAGAACGGCCTCAAGACCGCCTGCGTGGACAACTGGAAGAACCCGGACGGCAAGCACGCCTTCGGCGGCACCTGCCTGAACGCCGGCTGCATCCCCTCCAAGGCGCTGCTCGAGTCCTCGGAGATGTACCACAAGGCCACCCACGAGTTCGCGTCCCACGGCGTGAAGGTGGGCACCGTCAGCATGGACATCGCCGCCATGCAGGCGCGCAAGGGCAAGATCACCTCGAGCCTGACGGGCGGCATCGCCCAGCTCTTCAAGTCCAACAACGTCACCGGCATCCGCGGCACCGGCCGTCTGCTCAAGGGCAACAAGGTGGAGGTCACGGACTTCGACGACCCCAAGAAGAAGGAGATCATCGAGGCCAAGACCGTGGTGCTGGCGGCGGGCTCCGAGCCCGTGGAGCTCAAAGTCGCAGCCTTCGACCGCAAGGACATCGTGGACTCCTGGGGAGCGCTGGAATTCTCCGAGGTCCCCAAGCGCCTCGGCGTGATCGGCGGCGGCGTCATCGGCCTCGAGCTCGGCAGCGTGTGGCAGCGCCTCGGCGCGCAGGTCACCATCCTGGAGGCGATGGACAGCTTCCTGTTCATGGCCGACCAGCAGATCGCCAAGGACGCGGAGCGCCAGTTCCGCAAGCAGGGCCTGGATATCCGCCTGGGCGCCAAGGTCACCGGCGCGGAGAAGGGCAAGTCCGGCATCAGCGTGAGCTACGACGACAAGGACGGCAAGCAGAAGCTCGAGGTAGACAAGCTCATCGTGGCGGTGGGCCGCCGCCCGGCGACGAAGAACCTGCTCGAGGACGGCACCGGCGTGCAGCTGGACGAGCGCGGCTTCATCAAGGTGGATCACGAATGCCGCACCGGCGTGCCCAACGTGTGGGCCATCGGCGACTGCGTGCGCGGCCCGATGCTGGCCCACAAGGGCTCGGAGGAGGGCGTGATGGTCGCGGACCTCATCGCCGGCAAGGTCTCGGAGATGAACTACGACGTGATCCCGTCCATCATCTACACCTGGCCGGAGATCGCCTGGGTCGGCAAGACCGAGGAGGAACTGAAGAAGAAGGGCACCCGCTACAAGGTGGGCACCTTCCCCTTCGCCGCCAACGGCCGCGCCAAGGCCATGGAGGCCGCCGCCGGCATGGTGAAGATGCTGGCCCACGCGGACACCGACGAGATCCTGGGCGTGCACATCGTGGGGCCCATGGCCTCGGAGATGCTCTCGGAAGCGGTGGTGGCCATGGAGTTCCGCGCCAGCGCCGAGGACCTGCAGCGCACCATCCATGCGCACCCGACCCTGTCGGAATCCATGCATGAAGCTTCCCTCTCGGTCGATAAGCGCGCCATCCACGCCATCAACAAATGAACATATCCATTTGACGATATTGAGAAGGCGCCGCGAGGCGCCTTCTTTTTATATAGGGGGCGGAGTAGGGTAGCGGCATGGGGAGACTGATCGCATCGCTGCTGTGCCTGCTCGCCTGCCTGCCTGTGCCCGCCGGGGCGGCGGAGGTGCCTTCCCATGCCGTGGTGTTCATCTACCACCGCTTCGGCGACGACCGCTACCCCAGCACCGACACCAAGGTCGGGCAGTTCCAGGCGCAACTCGATTGGCTGGCCGATAACCACTATGAGGTTTGGCCGCTGCCGCGCATCGTCACGGAGCTGCAGGCCGGCCACGCACTGCCGGACCACGTGGTGGCCATGACCGTGGACGACGCGTTCCAGTCCTTCTACGAGAACGCCTATCCCTTGCTCAAGTCTCGCGGCCTGCCCTTCACGGTGTTCGTCAGCACCGACGGTATCGACGCCAGACAGGCCGACTTCATGACCTGGGAAGAGTTGCGGGAACTGGCATCGAACGGCGGCACGCTGGCGAACCATACCGCCGATCATGGCCACCTGCCGTTCCGGCGCAAGGGCGAATCGGACCTGGCCTGGGCCGACCGGATGCGGGCCGACATCGGCAAGGCCGAGGGACGCCTCGAGGCGGAGTTGGGCAAGGACGTGAACCGGAGTCCCAAGCTCTTCGCCTACCCTTACGGCGAGTTCAACGAAGACCTGGTGAAGCTGGTGAACGGCATGGGCTACGTGGCCTTCGGCCAGCAGGCCGGCGTACTGGCGGCACCCCTGGATCCGCGCGCACTGCCGCGCTTCCCCATCAGCGAGCACTATGGGTCCGTGGACGAGTTCGCCATCAAGGCGGCGGCCCTGCCTTTACCCATCAAGTCCGTGACGCCCTGGGATCCCGAGATCCGCGGCAACAACCCGCCCAAGCTGGAGATGCAGTTGGAGCCCGGCATCGTGCCCGCCTCCGCGGTGCACTGCTACCAGAATGGGCCGGAGATGGTCTTGAGCTGGCTCGACGCTGAGAAGACCCGCTTCACGATCCAGGCGGACAAGCCCCTGGATCCGGGCCGCGACCGCTACAACTGCACCGCTTACCGGAAGGGCAGGTTCTTCTGGTATTCCCACATGTGGCTGCTTGCGCCCTAAGCCGAAAAATCAATTCGTGGGATCGAGAGTCAGCGCGCTGAGCTTGTCCAGCTCGTTGCTGTGCAGCATCTGGCGGATGTCGTTCACGTAGATGTCGCCCGCGGCGGAATAGCGGTCCAGGGTGCCGGCCAGGGCGAAGGGGTCCAGCGGCTTGCCGGCAGAGCGCATGTCGGCACGCAGGTCCCGGAAGTCGGTGTAGGCGAAGCCGATGTTGATGTTGTGCAGGTAGGCCCGCACCGAGGTCTCGATGTCGGGGTACACCCGCACCATGTGGGTGGCATCGGTGCGGCGGTTCAGCGGCACCGAGCCCGCATCCTCGTCCCAGGTCCAGATGCCGAACAGGTTGTTGGACTCCAGCGCGAAGCGCGAGGTGCCCCAGCCGCTCTCCTGCGCCGCCTGGGCCAGCACCAGCGTCACCGGCACCACGTCCACGCGCCTCAGCAGCGTATCGCGGCTGGCGGGCTCGTTGAGGTCTCCGTCCACCCGGTAGCGGTCGGCGATGCGCGCCACCTCGCGTCCGGCATCGCTCTGCACGTCCACCGCGCCTTGGCCGAACTGCTGCAGCAGGAACACCCGCTCGTTCCAGATGCGCGAGTTCTCGGCGAGCACGATGGGCAGCAGCGCGCGGTAGAACACCGTCTTCTTCTCGGCCTTGTCCAGCGTGTCCAGCCCGTAGGGCAGGGCCTGCACCGCGAAGGGCGGCACCGTGTCCTGCGGCGGCCAGTCGTAGTCCTCGCTGGAGAAGATGTTCTTGAGCGCCTCGGCGGACGGCGGCTTGATGGGGATGAGCTGGACGTTCTCGATGGAAGGCACCTGCGCGGCGCGGATGTGCTGGTACTGGCGTGCGATGAACCAGGCCACCGTGAGCGGCAGCAAGCCGAACAGCGTGTACAGCACCACGCGGCCCAGGCGGGCCAGCTTGGACGGAGCCGGTTTCTGCGGGGCCCGGCCCGGGCGGCGTCTCTTGCGGGTGGAACGCATGGCCGGACTGTATTACAGCCACGACCTTAAAGATATCTTGAAATTTAGCGGCCTTGCGCTACCCGCGCGGCGCGTTGCACGCCGGGTATCTGCGTGAGGCGCTGCAGGAGCCGCGAGAGCTGCGGCAGTCCGGGTACGCTCACGGTGAGTCGCAGGCGTAACATTCCTGCGTCCGCGTCGGGATGGGTGTCCAGCGTGATGAGCCTGAGCTGCTCGTCAGCCAGCAGTGCCATCACGTCGTTGAGCAGGCCGCGGCGGTCACGTGCCTCCAGCTCCAGTTCCGCCGGATGGCCCAGGGCGCTGTCCGCGCCCCAACGCAGGTCCGTGAGCCGCTGCGGCGCGCGCACCGTGAGGCGCGCCAGGCTCGCACAGTTCATGCGGTGCACGGTGATGCCGTGGCCCTGGGTGATGTAGCCGCGGATCGCCTCGCCCGGCACCGGGTGGCAGCAGCGTGCCAGCGACACCAGTACCGCACCCTCGACGCCTGGCAGCACCACCGCGGGACCGTGTGGCTTGCGCGTGCGCGGCACGCGCGTCGGGCGCGGCGGTGCCGGCGGGCGCTCCTGCGCGAGCTCGCGCTGGATCGCGCCGGCGATCTGGGCAGGGGAGAGGTCTCCCGCGCCGAGCGCCGCGAACAGGTCTTCCAGGCTCTCGAAGGGGAAATGCTTCAGCAGCCGGTCGTGGCGGAAGTCCCGCAGTGCGAGCCGGTCCAGCTCCCGTTCCAGGCTGTCGCGTCCATAGCTGACGTTGAGGCCGCGGTCCTGTTGGCGGAAGTAGGCGCGCAGCTTGTCACGGGCGCGCGGCGTGTTGAGGTACCCCGCCTGGGGGTTGAGCCAGTCGCGGCTCGGCTCGCCGTTTCGGGCGGTCTGGATGTCCACCTGGTCGCCGTCCGCCAGCACCTGGCTGATGGGCGCCATGCGGCCGTTGATGCGCGCACCGCGGCAGCGGTGGCCCACGTCGGTGTGCACGTAGTAGGCGAAGTCGAGGGCGGTGGCGCCCCTTGGCAGGTCGAACACGTCGCCCCGCGGCGTGAGCACGTAGACCCGCTCCTCCACGAGTTCGGTGCGGAAGCGCTCGATGAAGTCCTCGTCCGCCCCCGGCGCCAGCAGTTGGCGCATCCAGCCGATGCGGGTCTCCAGGGCCGGGTCGTAGCGCACGCCCTCTTTGTAGCGCCAGTGGGAGGCCACGCCGAATTCCGCATGGCGATGCATGTCGCGGGTGCGGATCTGGATCTCCAGGGCGCGCCCGCCCGGACCCAGCACCGCGGTGTGCAGCGAGCGGTAGAAGTTGTCCTTGGGGGCGGCGATGTAGTCGTCGAATTCCCGGGCGATGTGGCGCCACAGGCCGTGCACCGCGCCTAATGCGGCATAGCAGGCGGGCACGTCGTCCACCAGCACGCGCAGCGCGTTGAGGTCGTACATGTCCTCGAAGGAGAGGCCCTTGCGCTGCATCTTCCGCCAGATGCTGTAGATGTGCTTGGGCCGGCCCACCACCTCGGCGCCGATGCCGGCGGCGGCCAGCCGGGCGGCGAGCTCCTCCGAAGCGGCGGCGAGGTAAGCCTCCCGGTCGCTGCGCCGCTCCTTGAGCCAGGAGGCGATATCCCGGTATTGCTGCGGCTCGAGGTAGCGGAACGCCAGGTCCTCCAGCTCCCACTTGAGCTGCCAGATGCCGAGGCGGTTGGCGAGGGGCGCGTAGATGCCGCGGGTGGCGGCGGCCAGGCGCCGCTGCTCCGCCGCCGGCAGGGTCTTGGCCTCCCGTAGCGCGTGCAGCCGCTCCGCCAGGCGGATCACCATCACCCGGCCGTCGCGGATCACCGCCAAGAGCAGCTTGCGCAGGTTCTCCGCCTGGACGGAGGAGAGTGGTGCTTCCTGCCCGCCCACTGCATCCAGGCCGGGCAGGGCCAGCACCTCGCGCGCGAGCCGCGCCGCGTCGGGACCGATGTGCGTATCCAGGCTGTCGGCATCGAGCAGGCCCGTCTCCACCAGCGGCACAGCCATGCCCGCGTGCACGATGACGGGGTCGAGTTCCAGCGCCTGCAGGATCGCACCTATGCCCTGCGCGCGCGCATCCGACGCGGCCGGCCCGAAGGATCGCTCCAGCGGGGGCAGTGTGGGATTTCCGGGCGAGGAGCGTGAAGGCATGGTCGCAAGGCGCAAGTGCGCGGATGTCAGATTCGGCGTTTAACGGTATCATATAGATAGGTGCCTTTTGCACCGGAATTCCCAAGGGAGACCCGTCCATGAGGCTTCACCGTGCCGGCCTGTTCCTGGTCCTCGCCACCGCGGCCTTCGCCGCCCAGGGCGCCAACCTCGACTTCAACCTGGCCAGCAATGCCGTGGCCGTGGACTTCACCACCAACCTGACCGATTCCGGCCTCGAGGCCGGCCTCGGCTACCTGCACCATACCGACAAGGTGGACGTGCTGGACGCGAGCCTGGACCTCTCCGGCAACGCCAGCCCGGTGGGCTCGCCGCTGATCTTCGGCGTGGGGGGCAAGTTCTTCTTCATCAGCCCCAAGCAACCCGGCCTCGACAACGGCGAGGCGCTGGGCATCGGCGCCCACTTCCGCTACACCTGGCCCACCTTCAACCGCTTCGCTATCGGCGGCGAGCTGTACTACGCCCCCAGCATCGTCTCGTTCCAGAGCGTGGACCGCTACATGCAGGCGCGGGTGACCGGCAACTACCAGATCCTGCGCACCGCCGACGTGTACGTGGGCTACCGCTACGTGCAGGCCGCCTTCAACGGCAGCAACAACATCACGCTCGACAGCTCCATCATCGTGGGCATGTCTCTCACCTTCTGAGGCGCACGGGATCCGACGATGGCCGGGCACAGCAAATGGGCCAACATCCAGCACCGCAAGGGCGTCCAGGACGCCAAGCGCGGCAAGCTGTTCACACGCTTGATCCGTGAGATCACCACCGCGGCCAAGCGTGGCGACCCGGACCCGGCCAACAACCCGCGGCTGCGCCTCGCCATCGACCGGGCGCTTACCGCCAACATGACCCGGGACACCATCGAGCGCGCAGTGAAGCGCGGGGCCGGCGGCGAGGAAGGCGCGGCAATCGAGGACATACGCTACGAGGGCTACGGCCCCGGCGGTGTCGCCATCATCGTGGACTGCATGTCCGACAACCGCACCCGTACCGTGGCCGAGGTGCGCCACGCCTTCACCAAGCACGGCGGCAACCTGGGCGCGGACGGCTCCGTGAGCTACCTGTTCAACAAGTGCGGCGTGCTGGCTTTCCCCGAGAGCATCGGGGAGGACAAGGTCATGGAAGCCGCGCTCGAGGCAGGCGCCGAGGACGTGGTGAACGACGGCGGCATCGAGGTGCTGACCGATCCGGACGACTTCCTCAAGGTGAAGGATTCCATGGAGAAGGCGGGGCTCAAGCCCGAGTCCGCCGAGATCACGCTGCGTGCGTCCACCTCCGTGACCGTGGCCGGCGAGGCCGCCGAGTCCGTGATGGAACTCCTAGAGGCGCTCGAGAACCTGGACGACGTACAGACCGTCTATTCCAACGCCGATTTTCCCGACGAGGTCCTGCGGACCTTGGCCGGATGAGCCGGCGCCCGTGCCGCGCATCCTCGGCATCGATCCCGGCTCCATCTCGACCGGCTACGGCATCATCGAGAGCGAGGGGCAGAAGCTCAGCTACGTCGCCTGCGGCAACATCCGCACCGGCGGCGGCAGCTTCCCGGAACGGCTGGAGGAGATCTACTTCGCCGTGGCCGGGATCGTCGAGCAGTATTCCCCCGACGAGGTGGCGGTGGAGCGCGCCTTCGTGCACAAGAACGCGGACAGCGCCCTGAAGCTGGGCCAGGCCCGCGCCGCCGCCATCTGCGGCACGCTGGTGCGGCGCGTGCCGTTGCACGAATACACGCCACGCGCGGTGAAGCTCGCGGTGGTGGGCAAGGGCGGCGCTGGCAAGGAGCAGGTGCAGCACATGATGCGCGTCCTGCTCGGCCTCAAGGGCGAGCTGCAGGCGGACAGCGCCGATGCGCTCGCCATCGCCGTCTGCCACGCCCACAGCCGCGGCCTCAAGGCCGAGCTCGCCGCGCTGGTGCGCGCCGGGAGCCGGCGATGATCGGTCTCCTGCGCGGCACGCTCCTGCGCAAGCAGCCGCCGCACCTGCTCGTCGACGTGCACGGCGTCGGCTACGAGGTGGAGGCGCCCATGTCCACCTTCTACGACCTGCCGGAGGCGGGCGCCGAGGTCACGCTCTACACCCACCTCACGGTGCGCGAGGACGCGCACGTGCTATTCGGCTTCGGCAGCGAGGCGGAGCGGCGCTTCTTCCGCAGCCTGATCCGCGTCAACGGCGTCGGCCCCAAGCTCGCGCTCACCATCCTTTCCGGCATCAGCGCGGACGGCTTCGTGCGCTGCGTGCAGGAGAACGACACCGCCGCGCTGACGCGCCTGCCGGGCATCGGCAAGAAGACCGCCGAGCGGCTGGTGGTGGAGATGCGTGACCGGCTCGACGACATCGGCGGGGCCGCGGCCGCGGCCGGCGTCTCCGCCCACCCGCGCGACGAGGCCCTGAGCGCGCTGGTCTCGCTCGGCTACAAGCCGCAGGAGGCGGCGCAGATGCTGCGCGCCATCAAGGAAGACGGCCTGAGCAGCGAAGAGTTCATCCGCCGCGCGCTGCAGGGCGCGCTGCGCACCGGGTGAGGATCGCATGAACGAACGCATCATCGCCGCCCAGGGCAGCGCCGAAGACGAGGCACTGGACCGCGCCATCCGCCCGCGCTCGCTCGCCGACTACGTCGGCCAGCCGGCGGTGCGCGAGCAGATGGAGATCTTCATCGGTGCCGCCAAGAAGCGCGGTGAGGCGTTGGATCACGTGCTGATCTTCGGCCCACCGGGCCTCGGCAAGACCACGCTCGCCCACATCATCGCCCACGAGCTCGGGGTGAACCTGCGCCAGACCTCCGGCCCCGTGCTGGAGCGCCCGGGCGACCTCGCGGCGCTGCTCACCAACCTCGAGCCCCGCGACGTGCTGTTCGTGGACGAGATCCATCGCCTCTCGGCGGTGGTGGAGGAGGTGCTGTACCCGGCACTCGAGGACTACAAGCTCGACATCATGATCGGCGAGGGTCCCGCGGCGCGCTCCATCAAGCTGGAGCTGCCGCCGTTCACGCTGGTAGGTGCCACCACCCGGGCGGGGCTCCTGACCTCGCCGCTGCGGGACCGCTTCGGCATCGTGCAGCGCCTGGAGTTCTACAGCCTCGAGGACCTCACCCACATCGTGACCCGCTCGGCGCGCATCCTGGCGCTCAAGATCGACGCCGAGGGCGCCAGCGAGATCGCCTCGCGCTCGCGCGGCACGCCGCGCATCGCCAACCGCCTGCTGCGCCGGGTGCGCGACTACGCCGAGGTGAAGGCGGACGGCCGCATCAGCGCCGAGGTGGCGAAGAAGGCCATGGACCTCCTGGACGTGGACCAGAACGGCTTCGACATGCTGGACCGCAAGCTCCTGCTCGCCGTGATCGAGAAGTTCGACGGCGGGCCGGTGGGAGTGGACAGCCTGGCGGCCGCCATCGGCGAGGAGCGCGGAACCATCGAGGACGTGCTGGAGCCGTTCCTGATCCAGCAGGGCTTCCTGATGCGCACCGCCCGTGGCCGCATGGCCACCAAGACCGCTTACCAGCACTTCGGCTTCAATCCGCCGCGGCGCGAGCCGGCGGCGGACCTGTTCGACGACAAGGGCTAGGTGTGGAGCGTGTAAAGCGTGCGACCGGTCACGTTTCCGGCCGGCCAGGCGACATAAAATCCGACCACGCCGGGTTCACCTGGAAGGTGCGGGTCTATTATGAGGACACCGACCTCGGCGGCGTGGTATACCACGCCAACTACCTGCGCTTCATGGAGCGGGCGCGCACCGAATGGCTGCGTAGCCTGGGGTTCGAGCAGGACATGTTGAAGCACCATCACTCGGTGCAGTTCGTGGTGGTGGATGCGCAATTGAGCTTCCGTAAGCCGGCGCGGTTCAACGAGGAGCTCGAGGTCAGCGTGCGGGTCGGGCGCTTGGGGCGGGCCAGCCTGCTGTTCCACCAGGAGATACACGGGCCCGGCGGCGCCGGGCTCTGCACGGGCGAGATCAGGGTCGCCTGCATCGATTCGGACACCTTCAAGCCCAGGCCCCTGCCACGGGAGATCCTGAGGGAGTTAGCTGGATGAACGGAGGAGAATCCTTCCTGGCGATAGCCTTGCACGCCACCCTGGTGGTGAAGCTGGTGCTCTTGCTGCTGATCGGCGCGTCGCTCGCGTCCTGGGCGATGATCTTCCGCAAGCACCGCATGCTCAAGGAGGCGCGCAGCAGGGCCGAGGAGTTCGAGAAGCGCTTCTGGTCCGGCGGTGACCTGGCCGGCATGTACAAGGAGATCAGCGGCACCGGCGCCGAGAGCGGCATGGAGAGCCTCTTCGAGGCCGGCTTCGCCGAGTTCGCGCGCCTGCGCAAGCAGATCGATGCGGCAGCCCAGGTGGTGGAGGGGGCGCGACGCGCCATGCGCGTGGCGCAGATCCGCGAGGTGGACCGGCTGGAGGAGAACCTGGCGTTCCTGGCCACGGTCGGCTCCACCAGCCCCTACATCGGCCTGTTCGGCACGGTGTGGGGCATCATGAACGCGTTCCACGCCCTCGGTAACGTGCAGCACGCCACCATCTCGATGGTGGCGCCGGGCATCTCCGAGGCGCTCATCGCCACCGCCATGGGCCTGTTCGCCGCCATCCCGGCGGTGATCGCCTACAACCGCTTCGCCAACCAGGTGGAGCGGCTGGAGACGCGCTTCGACACCTTCCTGGAGGAGTTCTCCACCATCCTGCAGCGCCATACGGGCGGGCGCAGCACGAAGGCCGAGGCATGACACGCCGGCACAAGCGCCGCATGATGGGTGAGATCAACGTCGTGCCCTACATCGACGTCATGCTGGTGCTGCTCGTCATCTTCATGATCACCGCGCCGCTGCTCTCGGAGGGCGTCAAGGTGGACCTGCCGGCCGCCAACGCCAAGCCGCTCGACCTCAAGTCGGACGAGACGCCGGTGATCCTGACCGTGGACACCGCCGGCCAGTATTACCTCAACATCGGCACGCCTGCCGACAAACCCATCGATGCCAGCATGGTGGTGGCGCGGGTGACGGCGGTGCTCAAGCTGAACCCCAGCGTGCACCTCATCGTGCGCGGCGACAAGAACGCGCGCTACGAGCAGGTGCTGCGGGGCATGGTGCTGCTGCAGGCAGCCGGCGCCCCCAGCGTCGGGCTCGAGAGCGATTCCGACAACGCCCCGGTCGTGCAGTTCAACCGCAAGTAGCCATGCAGATTCGATCCCACCGCCTCAGACCCTGGGCCTACTCGCTGCTGCTGCACGCGGGCCTGGTGCTGTTCATGGTGCTCAGCTTCCGCTGGGGCAACTCGGTGGTGCCGGCGTTGAGCGGCCAGTCGCCTGAGGCCGAGCCGGTGAAGGCCACGGTGGTGGACCAGCACCTCATCGACCAGCAGCTCTCCATGCTCAAGGCCGAGCAGCAGAAGAAGCAGCAGGAGCGGCAGCAGCTGGAGCAGAACATCACGGACCTGCGTCAGCAGCAGGCCAGTGCCGAGCGGCAGATGAACCAGCAGGCGGCGGACATGAAGGCCCAGGCGGACAGGCTGGCCAAGCTCAAGGCCGAGGACGAGAAGCTGAGCCAGCAGAAGAAGACCCGGGACTCCGCGACCCGGCGGGCCCAGCTGCAGGCCGAGATCGCCAGCGAAGAACGGGCACGCAACTCGCGCTTGGCCTCCCTGGCCTCACAATATGTCGCCTTGATAAAGCAAAAAGTGACCAATAACTGGATTCGCCCCCCCAGCACCCCTGATAATCTCAATTGCGTGGTGCTGGTGAGCCAGGTCCAGGGCGGTACCGTCACCGACGTGAACTTCGGCGACTGTAACGGGGACGACGTGGTGCGGGAATCCATCCGCACTGCAGTCTACCGGGCATCGCCCCTCCCGGCACCGCCGGACCCCTCGCTGTTCGACAAGAACGTCAAGTTCATCTTCGATAAGAAAAACTGACCGGATACGACATGCGCGCAGCTTTCCTGACATCCCTCGCTCTGGTGCTATTGGCCTTGCCCATGGTGGCGCCGCAGGCGACCCTCGAGATCGAGATCACCAGCGGCGTGAACGCCGCCGTGCCGGTGGCGGTGGTGCCGTTCGGCTTCGACGGGCAGGGCCAGCCGCCGGTGGACATGGCGGATGTGATCGGCGCAGACCTCACCCGTAGCGGCCGCTTCCGTGCCATCGACCCCAAGGACATGCTGTCCAAGCCGACCCAGGCCTCGGCCATCAACTTCGCCGACTGGCAGGTGATCAAGGTCAACAACCTGGTCATCGGCCGCATCAAGGCCGTGGGCGGCGGCTACTCGGTCGAGTACCAGGTGTTCAACGTCTACACCCATCAGCAGATCATGGGCTACAGCGTCGCCACCAGCGCCGCGCGCCTGCGCTACACCGCGCACTTCATCAGCGACTCCATCTATCAGAAGCTCACCGGCCAGCGCGGCGCCTTCACCACCCGCATCGCCTACGTGGAAGTGGGGGCGGGCGAACGCTATTCGCTGATCGTGGCGGACGCGGACGGCTATAACGCCCAGCCGGTGGTGCCGGACGCCCGCCAGCCGCTGATCTCGCCCACCTGGTCGCCGGACGGCAGCAGGATCGCCTACGTGTCCTTCGAGGACATCCAGCCCGCGATCTACCTGCAGACCCTCGCCACCGGCCAACGCACCCTCATCTCCAAGCAGACCGGCGTCAACAGCGCGCCGGCCTTCTCGCCGGATGGCAAGTCCCTGGCGCTGGTGCTATCCACCACCCCCGGCAACCTCGACGTCTACGTGATGGACCTCGCGACCCGCAAGATGAAGCGCATCACCACCTCGGACGCAGCCGACACTGAGCCCGCCTGGGCGCCGGATGGCAGCAACCTGTACTTCACCTCCGACCGCGGCGGCGGACCGCAGATCTACAAGGTGGGCGCCCAGGGCGGCGATGCCCAGCGCATCACCTTCGACGGCGGCTACAACGCCAACCCCCATGTCTCGCCGGACGGCAAGTCGCTGGTGATGGTGCACCGGGTCGAGGGCCACCTGCGCATCGCGGTCATGGACCTGGCGAGCGGCACCCTCCAGACCCTTACCGACGGCGACCTGGACAAGTCGCCGAGCTTCGCGCCCAACGGCAGCATGATCATCTTCGAGGCCGACTACAACGAGCGCGGCGTGCTCGAGATGGTCTCGGTGGACGGGCAGGTGCGCGAACGCCTGTCCGAGCGCCAGAACGGCGTGGACGTCCATACCCCCGCGTGGGGGCCTTTCCTGGCTCCGGGGCAGTGACCCCGGGGCTCCAAGCGGTTAATCTATGCACCTCCAGAGGAGTCTCCCATGAAGATGTTCCGTAATGCCCTGATCCTCGCGGTCCTGGCGCTCAGCGCCGTGGCCTGCTCCAAGAACGTGAAGCCGACCGATGCCGGTGCCGCCGCCCCCGCGGCTGCGACCACCGTCGCCCCGGCTCCCACCACCGTCAACACCGCGCCCCAGGTCAGCCCGCTGGACGACCCGAACAGCCCGCTGGCGCAGCGCATCGTGTATTTCGACTTCGACAAGAGCGACGTGAAGCCGGAATACCTGGATACTCTCACGGCCCATGCCAAGTACCTGGTGGCCAACCCCAGCCAGAAGATCCGCATCGAGGGCTACACCGACGAGCGCGGCACCGTGGAGTACAACATCGCGCTGGGTGACCGCCGCGCCCAGGCCGTGCGCCGCTTCATGCTGTTCCAGGGCGTGAGCGCCGACCAGATCACCACCGTGAGCTACGGTGAGGCGCATCCCTCCGACTCCGGTCACGACGAGACCTCCTGGTCCAAGAACCGCCGCGCGGTCATCGTGTACCTGAGATGAGACGCTTAGGGCTCCTCTGCATCGCCGCCGGACTCGGCACCCTGCTCGCGGGGTGCCAGGTCCGGGACGACGACCCGTACGCGGTGCGGGTGCGCCAGCTGGAGCAGCGGCTTGACCAGCTCAACCAGAAGTCCGCGAACCAGGGCATCGGCCTCGACCAGCGCGTCAACACGCTGCAGGAGCAGGTGAAGCAGATGCAGGGCGACATCGAGGTCCTGCAGCATTCCAGCGATCTCGGCACCAGGCAGCAGCGGGACCTGTACCAGGACCTGGACAAGCGCCTGCAGAAGCTGGAGCAGGGCCTGAGCACGACCCAGGCGCCGTCGGCCGCCACCTTCGAGCCGCCGCCGGCCACCACCGCGGCGGCGACGCCGGGCGGCGGCATCGACGACGCCGTGTACCAGAAGGACTTCAACCTGCTGAAGCAGGGGCGCTTCAGCGAGGCCATCAAGGGCTTCCGCGCGTTCCAGAAGCAGTACCCGGACAGCCCGCTGCAGCCGAACGCGGTGTTCTGGACCGGCGAGGCCTACTACCAGACCGGCGACTTCGAGACGGCCCTCGCCACCTTCCGCAAGGTGGTGAAGCAGTATCCGAAGTCCAACAAGGTGGCCGATGCCACCCTCAAGGTCGGCTACTGCCAGTACGAGCTGCAGCAGTGGCAGAGCGCGCGCCAGACGCTCAACAGCGTGGTGCAGGATTTCCCCAACACCAGCGCCGCGGGTCTCGCGACCCAGCGTCTGCAGCGCATGCAGGACGAAGGGCACTGAGGACGTGAACGCGGTACGGCAACCCGGCCGCGCGGCGCGGCGGGATGACCTGCCCGCCGCCGAGCGCCTCAGGATCACCGAGATATTCCATTCCATCCAGGGCGAGGCGGACAGCGTGGGCTGGCCCACCGTGTTCGTGCGCCTCACCGGCTGCCCGCTGCGCTGCGGCTACTGCGACACCGCCTATGCCTTCCACGGCGGCGAGTGGTGGAGCATGGACGAGGTGCTGGCGGAGGTCGGCAAGCACGGCGCACGCCACGTCACCGTCACCGGCGGCGAGCCGCTGGCGCAGAAGAACTGCGCTGCACTGCTCACGCGCCTGTGCGATGCAGGCTATGCCGTCTCCCTCGAGACCAGCGGCGCGCTGCCCATCGCCGGCCTGGATGTCCGGGTCGCGCGGGTCATGGACCTCAAGACGCCGGGCTCCGGCGAGGCGGACCGCAACCTCCTGGAGAACATCCCGGCCCTGCGTGGCACCGACCAGGTGAAGTTCGTGATCTGCGGCCGGGCCGACTACGAGTGGGCACGCGCGCTCACCGCGGAGCACAAGCTCGCGGAGCGCTGCCAGGTGCTGTTCTCCCCGAGCCACGAGCAGGTGCACCCGAAGGACTTGGCGGAGTGGATCCTGGCGGACAAGCTGCCGGTGCGTCTGCAGGTCCAATTACACAAATATCTCTGGGGTAACGTGCCCGGTCATTGATCGGCGACGCACATGAAGAAAGCCGTGGTACTCCTCTCCGGCGGACTCGACTCCGCCACCACCCTCGCGGTCGCGCGCCGGGACGGCTACGCCTGCCATGCGCTGAGCTTCGCCTACGGCCAGCGCCACCGGGCAGAGCTCGATGCCGCCGCGAAAGTGGCGAAGGCGCAGGGCGCCGTGGAGCACAAGACCGTGGCGCTGGACCTCTCGGCCATCGGGGGCTCGGCCCTCACCGACGTCTCCATCCCGGTGCCGGATCACCCCAGCGAAGGTATCCCGGCCACCTATGTGCCGGCGCGCAACACCGTGTTCCTGGCGGTGGCCCTCGGCTGGGCCGAGGTGCTGGAGGCGGGAGACATCTTCATCGGCGTGAACGCGGTGGACTACTCGGGTTACCCCGACTGCCGGCCCGAGTTCATCCAGGCCTTCCAGCAGGTGGCCGATCTCGGTACCAAGGCGGGCGTGGAGGGCAGGGGCCCGAAGATCCACGCGCCGCTGGTGAACCTCACCAAGGCCCAGATCGTGAAGCTCGGCAGCGGCCTCGGCGTGGACTATGGGCTCACGGTGTCCTGCTACACGGCGGATGCCCAGGGCCATGCCTGCGGCGTCTGCGACAGCTGCCGCCTGCGCCGCCAGGGCTTCCTCGATGCGGGGCTGCCGGATCCCACTGTCTATCGCTGAAGCCCAAACCGCTCATTTCCCATGGATTTCCAGTAAAATAGCGCGATTTCGCGGTCTCAACTCCGTAGACGAACTGGGTCGTTAGCTCAGTCGGTAGAGCAGCTGGCTTTTAACCAGTTGGTCGACAGTTCGAATCTGTCACGACCCACCATCTACGGCTAAAATACGCGTCTTTTCCGAGGTTTACCCCCTCCCAGGGGTATGGGTGGTGGGCCTCTCAGTCAAAACATCGATAGAGGTCTCAAGCCATGAACCTGAACGAACTGCATAGCATCGCCGAGAAGCTGGTGGCGGACCATCGCGGCATCCTCGCCGCCGACGAGAGCACCAGCACCATCGAGAAGCGCTTCAAGTCCATCGGTGTCGAGAATACCGAGGAGCACCGCCGCGCCTACCGGGACATGCTGTTCAGCACCCCGGGCGCCGCGAAGTTCATCAGCGGCGTGATCATGTACGACGAGACCATCCGCCAGAAGCACAAGGACGGCATGTCCTTCGCCGAAGGGCAGGCGAAGCACGGCGTCATCCCCGGCATCAAGGTGGACAAGGGCGTGAAGGAGCTGCCGGGCAGCCCCCAGGAGAAGATCACCGAGGGCCTGGACGGCCTGCGTGAGCGACTGCAGGAGTACCACAAGCTGGGCGCCCGCTTCGCCAAGTGGCGCGCGGTGATCGACATCGGCCCCGGCATCCCCACGGACTACTGCATCCGCGCCAACGCCCAGGCCCTGGCCCGCTACGCGGCCCTGTGCCAGGTGGAGAACATCGTGCCGATCGTCGAGCCGGAAGTCCTCATGGACGGCGACCACGACATCGCCCGCTGCTTCGAAGTCACCTCCCGCACCCTCAAGGTGGTGTTCGAGGAGCTGGCCAACCACCGCGTGGCCCTGGAAGGCATGCTGCTCAAGCCCAACATGGTCATCTCCGGGAAGAAGTGCGCGAAGCAGGCTTCCGTGGAGGAGGTGGCCAAGGAGACCGTGAAGGTCCTGAAGCGCTACGTGCCGGCGGCGGTGCCGGGCATCGTGTTCCTGTCCGGCGGCCAGAGCGACGTGGTGGCCACCGAGCACCTGCACGCCATGAATGCCCTAGGTCCTATGCCCTGGAAGCTCAGCTTCTCCTATGGCCGCGCCCTCCAGGAGGCTGCGCTCAAGGCCTGGAGCGGCAAGGAAGCCAACCTGGCGGCGGGGCAGAAGGCTTTCCACCATCGCGCCAAGTGCAATAGCGCCGCCTGCGCGGCGACCTATAGCGCCCAGGTGGAGAAGGCGGCCTGAGCCTCATACAGGCCGTTTTAGGCCACAGGTAAGGTCATCCGCAGCCGTCGTCCCCCTGGGCGGCGGCTGCGTTATACAAAGGACGCCTCGGGTTTGCGGATCTGGCCGTAAGATTTGACGGGACGGTTCCGACATAAATAGACTAGACCGTCCAGTCCAAAATATCCGGGTCCGGACAGAACAAGAAGGAAGGCCGGCGGCAGCATGGCAGAGCACAAGCACATCGACCCCATCATCGACATCCGCGGGCTCAAGTACCGGCGCGGGGAGAAGATGATCTTCGACAACCTCGATGTCAGCATCGAGCGGGGCAAGATCACCGCCATCATGGGCCCTTCCGGCACCGGCAAGACCACGCTGTTGCGGATCATGACCGGCCAGGTGCTGCCGGACCGCGGCCACGTGCACGTGGACGGCAAGAACCTCCTCAAGCTCGACATCGACGGCCTGTTCGAGCTGCGCAAGCGCATGGGCTTCCTGTTCCAGAACGGGGCCCTGTTCACCGACTACAGCGTTTACGAGAACGTGGTGTTCCCCATCCGCGAACACACCGACCTGCCCGAGAGCCTGGTACGCCACATCGCGCTCATGAAGCTGCAGGCCGTGGGCCTGCGCGGCGCCGCCGAGCTCATGCCCACGGAGCTCTCCGGCGGCATGGCGCGGCGGGTGGCGCTGGCACGCGCCATCGCGCTCGACCCCAAGATCATCTTCTACGACGAGCCCTTCACCGGCCTCGACCCCATCTCCATGGGCGTGATCGTGCGGCTGATCCGCGAGCTCAACGACAGCCTGGGCCTCACCAGCATCATCGTATCCCACGACGTGGAGGAGGTGTCCTCCGTCTCCGACCACAGCTACCTCATCTCCGAGGGCAAGGTCGTCGCCTACGGCACGCCGCAGGAGCTGGAGCAGAACAAGTCCGCCTGGGTGCGGCAGTTCATGAAGGGCCTGTCCGACGGCCCGGTGCCGTTCCATTACCCGGCGCCGGACCTGGCGGCCCAGCTCCTCGGGGAGGAGTCGGAATGAAGCTCTTGCGCGAGCCCTACTACATCCTGCTGGATTTCCTGGAGATGCTGGGCGCCTCCGGCCTGTTCCTGCTGCACCTCCTGCGCTACACGCCCCATGCGCTGCGCCGGCCCGGGCTCATCTTCCAGCAGGTCTTCACCATCGGCGCCATGTCGCTGGTGCTGATCATGGTCTCGGGGCTGTTCGTGGGCATGGTGCTTGGCCTGCAGGGCTTCAACACCCTGAGCAAGTTCGCCTCCACCAGCATGGTCGGCACCCTGGTCGCGCTCGGCCTCTTGCGCGAGCTGGGACCCGTGATCACGGCCTTGCTCTTCGCGGGACGGGCCGGCACCGCGCTCACCTCCGAGATCGGCCTGATGCGCGCCACCGAGCAGCTCGCCGGCATGGAGATGATGGCCGTGGACCCCGTGCGCCGCATCGTGGTGCCGCGCTTCCTCGGCGGCGTGATCTCCATGCCGCTCCTGGTGGGCATCTTCAACGCCGTGGGCCTCCTGGGCGGCTACCTGGTCGGCGTGGTGCTGATGCACATCGACAAGGGCTCGTTCTGGTCCCAGATCCACGCCCACGTGGATTTCAAGGAAGACTTCCGCAGCGGCATCATCAAGAGCCTGGTGTTCGGCGCGGTCGCGACCCTGATCGCGGTGTTCGAGGGCTACTACGCGCAGCCCACCGCCGAGGGCGTCAGCCGCGCCACCACCCGCACCGTGGTCAACACCGCGCTGGCGGTGCTGGCCGTCGATTACCTCCTAACCGCATTCATGTACTGAAGGGCCACCCCATGAAGCAGACCCGAACCATCGAGATCGTCACCGGAGCCTTCATCATCTTGGGCTTCGTGGCGCTCTATGTGATCGCGACCAGCGCCACCAACATCGGCTCCTACGGCAATGCCAAGGGCTACGTGGTCACCGCCGAGTTCAACAACATCGGCGGCCTGAAGCCCCACGCCCAGGTCACCATGGCAGGCGTGGCCATCGGCCGCGTCAGCAGCATCAAGCTCGATCCCAAGAGCTTCAGCGCGGTGGTGACCCTGCAGATCGACGGCCACTACAACGAAGTGCCCGACGACTCCGCCGCCAGCATCCTCACCTCGGGCCTCCTCGGCGAGCAGTACATCGGCATCGACCCGGGCGGCTCCCCGGACTTCCTCAAGGACGGCAGCACCATCCAGTACACCCAGTCCGCGCTGGTGCTCGAGAAACTCATCGGACAATTCTTCTCCAAGGCCACAGCACCAGGTAGCAAGTAATATGCGTACTAAAATCCTCCTCGCCGCCGTGATTTCATTCGCGAGCTTCGCGGCCCTCGCCGACTCTCCCGCTCCCAGCTCCGCGCCCGACCAGGTGGTGGAGCAGACCGCCAAGGCCATGTTCGACATGGTCCACAGCAAGAAGGCGGAGCTGGAGAAGAACCCGCAGGAACTCTACGACCAGGTCGGAAAGATCCTGCTCCCGCACTTCGACTTCCAGCGCGCCTCGTTGCTGGTGCTGGGCCAGAACGCCCGCAGCGCCACCGACGCGCAGAAGAAGGCGTTCCAGGACGCCTTCTACCGCTACCTGGTGCATGGGTATTCCGACGCGCTGCTCAAGGGCAACTACTCCGAGCGCAACATACAGGTGGAGCCGTTCCGCGCCGGCAAGGATCCCAACCGCGCCTATGTGAAGACCAAGGTGCTGCGCGAGAGCGCGCCGCCGGTGCAGGTGGACTACTGGCTGCAGAACGAGAACGGCGACTGGAAGGCTTTCGACGTGGTGATCGAGGGCATCTCCTACGTGCTCAACTACCGCAACCAGTTCGGACCCGAGATCCAGAAGAACGGCCTGGATGCGCTCATCAAGCGCCTGAACAGCGACGCCGACAAGGGCGTGGTACAGGCGCCGGCGGGCAAGACCTGATGTCCGCGCTCACGTTCGAGCCGGCCGGCGCGGGCAAATTCCGCCTCAAGGGCCGGCTCGGCTTCGACACGGCGGCCCGGGCACTCGAGGAGAGCGAGACGCTGTTCGCCGGGCATCCCAAGCTCGAGCTCGACCTCACCGGAGTCGAGAGCACCGACAGCGCAGGGCTCGCGCTGCTGGTGGAGTGGGTGGCCCGCGCGCGGCGCGATAAGCGCAAGCTCAGCTTCCGGCAGGTGCCGGAGCAGGCGCTGGCGCTGGCGAAGATCAGCGAAGTGGACAAGATCCTGCCCATGAAGTGACGGGCAGCAGGCGGTGAAGACAGGCAACGGCGGGCACGAGCCCGCCGTTTTCCTTTAGCCGTCTCCCGGTCAGCGTGGGGGAGGCGGCGCGGTGGCCGGAGCCGGGGCGCTGGTCGCAGCGGGCGCAGTGGTGGCGCTGGGTGCCGCCGCAGTGCCGGCGCCGGGAGCCGGGCTCTCGCCCGCCGGCGCTTCGCCGGGCTCATCGTCCGGTAGGTCGTACATGGAGTCGTCCGGCGGCGGCTCGCCGTCATAGATCTTGAAGCGGCGGTTCTGCAGGTAGGCATCGCGCATGAAGGCGTAAGGATCGTAGGAGTTGTCCAGCGTCTCGTTGGTCTCCATCAGCCCCGCGCGGGTGTCGATGCCGTACACCACGAGCTCGGCGTTGCGCCAGCGCGGCTTGAGGTCGTGGCGCGGCGGATCGGTGTAGATGTCCGCCACGCGGCCGCCGGCATCGCGCACGGTGCTGGGCCCGATCACCGGCAGCACCAGGTAGGGCCCGGACGACACGCCCCAGGTGGCGAGGGTCTGGCCGAAGTCCTCGTCGTGGTGCGGCAGGCCCACGTGCTTCGCCACGTCGAACCAGCCCAGGATGCCGACGGTGCTGTTGATCACGAAGCGCCCCAGGTCCTGCAGCGTCTGCTTGAGCTTGCCCTGCAGCGCGTCGTTGACCACCGTGACCGGCTCCACCAGGTTGCTGACCACGTTGTGCACGCCGCTGCGGGCGGGGCCGGGCACCGCGCGCACGTAGGTGCGCGCCACCGGCCGCGCCACGTTCTTGTCGAGCGCGTCGTTGAAGGCATAGACCTTGCGGTTGAAGCCCTCCCAGGGGTCCTGGGTCTGGGTCACCCGTTCCGGCGGGGCGCCGGCGCAGCCGCCCAGCAGGGCGGAGGCGACGAGGGCGAGGGCAAGGAGCGGGGATTTCAGCGGGAGTCGCGCCGGGCCGGACAACATGGGCATTCCTTGGATGTCACGGTGCCGATTTTATCAGGCCGCCGGTGCGACCCCCAAGCGTGTTCAGGGCTGGCCGCCGTCCTGGCGCTCGGCCCGTGCCTCTTCCTCGACCCGGTGCAGGCGCGCCCGGTAGCGCTGCTTCTGCACGCTGTCCAAGCCGGGAGTGGCGAGCGCGATGCGCAGCTGGTCCACCGCCGCGGCCGGCAGGCCGTTCGCCAGGTAGTACTCGGACATGTAGTAGTGGGAGTCGGCGCTGTTGCCCTTCTTGTCATAAGCCTTGGCCAGGAGGTGCACGGCCTCCGGGTCACCGCGGGACTCCAGGCTGAGGGGCAGCAACAGGTCGATGGCGCGCTGCGGCTGGCCGGCGTCGATCAGGTCGTTGGCGTAGCTCAGGGTCAGCGGCGCGCTGTCCGGAAACAGGCGCATGGCATCGGTGTAGGCGGCGATGCCGGCCTGCACGCTGCCGGCATGGATCTCGGCGTCCGCCAAGCCGATGCGGAAGGCCACCACATCGGCGTTCTCCGCCGCCAGCTCCCGCATCGCCTTCACCGCGTCGGCGTAGCGGCCGGCCTTCTGGAACACCAGCGCCTGGCCGTAGCGGACCGCCACCTGATCCCAGCCCTTGGCCTGGTCCACCCGCGCCCGGAAATCGGTGAGCTGGCGTTCGATGCCGTCGTTGTTCTGCATGGCGAGCAGGCGCATGCGCATCAGGGCGAAGCTGCGGCTGGCGGGACGCGGCGGCACGTGCAGCTGGCTGGCGCGGCTCTGCGCCTCGCTCATGCGGTTGAGGTCGAGCGGATGGTCCAGCAGGAACTCCGGGATACGGTCGTAGCCGTTGAGCGAGGAGTTCTTCTGCATCACCGCGAAGAAGTCCACCATGCCCTGCGGCTGGAAGCCGGCGCGCGCCAGCGTGGCGATGCCGACCCGGTCCGCCTCGGCCTCGTCGGCGCGGGTGTAGTTGATCTGGTGCTGGATGAGCGAGGCCTGGGCACTGGCGAGCGCGCCGACCGCCACGTCCGGGTCGCTGGTGCGGGTCACCGCCACGATCGCCGCCAGCATGGTGGCGATGTTCACCAGGGCGTGGTCCTTCTGGTCCTCGAGCTGGCGCGCGAGGTGGCGCTGGGTGACGTGGCCCACCTCGTGCGCGATCACGCCCGCCAGCTCGTCTTCGGTGTCGGTGAGCAGCAGCAGGCCGCTGTTCACCACGATGAAGCCACCCGGCAGGGTGGTGGCGTTGATGGAATCGTCGTCGATGACGTAGAAGGCGAAGTGCAGTTGCGGGTTGTCGCTGTGGGAGGCGAGCTGGTTGCCGATGTCCTGGATGTACTGCTGCAGCTGCGGGTCATCCAGGATCGCACCCGAGTCGCGCAGCTGGCTCATGATCTGCAGCCCGATGTCGTACTCCTGCTGCTGCGTTATCACGTCCCCGCCGGCCTCGCCGATCTGCGGCAGGTTGAAGCCGCCGGCCTGGCTGCTGTAGTCGTTGGAGCGGGGCGTCGCGCCGATGGTCACGCTGCCGCTCGCCGCCGCGGGCGCCGGCTGCGGCCCGGTGGCGGCGAGCGCGGCCGCCGCGAACAGGGCGGAACCGAGGAGAGCCAGGCTGTGCTTCAGGAGTCGCGCCAAGTGCAGCAGGTCCGGAGCGGGATATATCCGTTAGACGCCATTATCGCATGGTCCGTTGACAGGGGGCCCCAAAGAAAAAAGCCCCTGCGATGCAGGGGCTTCTTCCGTCGTCGGATTGTCGTGTTCAGAACTTGTAGCGGTACGACACGCCCAGGATGTCCGCGTCCGCCTCGAAGGTGCCCACGATGTGGTCATGGCCGGCGGCGTTGGTCTGGTTGAAAGCGAGCCCGCTGCCCAGGAACAGGTGGGCGTAGCCCACGTCCCACTGGGAGTGCTCGCTCACGCGCCAGGTGGCGCCGAAGGCGATCCAGCGGCGGTCACCGTCCGGCAGGCGCGCGGTACGGCTGGCGCTGACGTCGTTGGTGCAGGCCGGGTTGAACGTGGTGCCCGTGCAGGCCGCCGAGGGATCCGGCACCGGCGAGAGGTCGAGCGCCAAGCCGCCGCGGAAGCTCCAGGCATCGCTGTAGCGGTAGTCCAGGCCCACGGCATAGCGGTTCACGTCGCTGAGGCCCTCGTCCACGATGGCGTGGTTGCCGGAGGTCTTGAACGCGATGTCGAGCTTGTCGAAGCTGCTCCAGTTGGCATGCGACCAGTCAGCGGTCAGCATCCACTGGTCGTTGAGTTCCTGCCGCCAGCTCAGGGACATGAGCGAAGGCGACTTGAAGCTCGCGTCCACGCTCTGCGCCTGGAAGTCGGGCAGGGCGGCGAACGCGGTCGGCACGTCGGTGAAGCTCGCGCCGCCGCTGAGGTCGTGCTTGATCTCAGAGCGGTAGGAGAAGCCGAGGTGCATGGTGTCGCTGATGTTCCACAGCGCGCCCACGTTCCAGCCGGTGCCGTTGCCGCTGGCGTTGGCCTCGAAGTGGCCGTCGTGGCCCTGCGGCGTCAGGCCGAGCGCGGTGCAGCTCACGGGGTTGAGTTCGCCGAAGCAGATGGCGCCGAAGTCCACCGCGTTGGTGAGCTTCACGGTCATGGTCTGATAGTCGATGCCGAAGCCCACCGAGAACTGGTCGTTGAACTTCCAGGCCAGGGTCGGGTTGTAGTTCACCACCGCCACGCTGCTGTAGATGGCCTGGTAGCGGAAGATCGAGTCATCGTCGTACTTGGTGGCGAGGCCGAACGGGGTGTTCACGCCGAAGCCGAAGGTGAGCTGGTCGTTGATCGGCCGCGAGTAGTACACGAACAGCGGGCCGCCGAGCTTGCCGACCTTGCCGCCCTCGCCGCCCGAGAGGGGCTGGCCGGTGGCGTCGGTGGCGGACTGCTTGGTGAAGTCCGCGTTGAGGCGGATCAGGCTGTAGCCGCCCAGGATCTCGGAGTCGCCGAGATAGGAGAGGCCGGCCGGGTTGTACCAGATGCTGGAAGCATCCTCGGCCATCGCGGCGCCGCCGGAGTGGGCGCGCCCGAGGCTGGTGACGCTCTGCTCGGTGAGCTGGAAGTTGGCAGCGGAAGCGGCCGCCGGCAGCAGCGCAGCCAGGACGGCGGCGGCCAGCGGAGCGGTCCACAGAGCGATGTGCTTATTCTTCATCGGTTTTTACCCCAGGGTGACGGCCGGATGACCGTCAAATTTAAGCATAGGCCGTCGGAAATTGTAAGCACCCAAGCGGCTTAGGCCGGGGTCTTAGAGGCTTTCCGAGGCGAAATCCGCGAGCCGCGAGCGCTCCCCGCGCAACAGGGTAAGGTGGCCGGAATGGGGCCACTGCTTGAACCTGTCCACCACGAAGGTGAGGCCTGAGGTGGTCTCGGTCAGGTAGGGCGTGTCGATCTGGGAGATGTTGCCGATGCACACCATCTTGGTGCCGGGGCCGGCGCGGGTGATGAGCGCCTTGAGCTGCTTGGGTGTGAGGTTCTGGGCCTCGTCCACGATGATGTAGCGGTTGAGGAAGGTGCGGCCGCGCATGAAGTTCATGGAGCGGATCTTGATGCGGTTGCGCAGGAGGTCGGCGGTGGCCGCGCGGCCCCACTCGCCGCCCTCGCCGGACTGGGTCAGCACCTCCAGGTTGTCCATGAGCGCGCCCATCCAGGGCGTCATCTTCTCCTCCTCGGTGCCGGGCAGGAAGCCGATGTCCTCGCCCAGCGGGACCGTGACGCGGGTCATGATGATCTCGCGGTAGCGGTTCTGCTCCAGGGTCTGGGCCAGGCCCGCGGCGAGCGCCAGCAGCGTCTTGCCGGTGCCGGCCGAGCCCAGCAGCGAGACGAAGTCGATGCCCGGATCCAGCAGCATGTTGAGGGCGAAGTTCTGCTCGCGGTTGCGGGCGTTGATGCCCCACACCGTGTGGCGGATGCCCCGGTAATCGCGGGTGAGCTCGAGCAGCGCACCGCGGTCGTCGATGCCGCGCACCAGTGCCTCGAAGTTGTCGGCCTCGCTGTACAGGCACTGGTTCGGATGCCAGTCCTTCACCAGCGGTCCCTGGATGCGGTACCAGGTACGGCCCTCCTGCTGCCAGGACTCCATGTCCTTGCTGTGCCTGTCCCAGAAGTCCTTGGGCAGCTCCTGCATGCCGGTGAACAGGAGGTCCAGGTCGTCCAGCGCCTTGTCGCTGTAGTAGTCCTCGGCGTGGATGCCGAGCACCGAGGCCTTGATGCGCAGGTTGATGTCCTTGGACACCAGGGTCACGCGCGTGCCGGCGTGCTTCTGCTGCAGGGCGAGGGTGGTGGCGAGGATGTAGTTGTCCGGCTTGTTGCCGGGCAGGCTGTCGGGCAGCGCCCCGGGCAGGGACTCCGTCTGGAAGTAGAGGCGCCCGCCGGTGACGGCGGCGCCGGTGGGGTTCTGCAGGTTCTGGATCACGATGCCGGCGTCGATCTCTTGCTTGCTGACATCGCGCATCATGTCGTCGAGGAAGCGGCTCACCTGGCGCACGTTGCGCGAGGCCTCGGACATGCCCTTCTTGCCCGCGTCCAACTCCTCCAGCACCACCATGGGCAGGAAGATGTCGTGCTCTTGGAAGCGGAAGATGGCCGTAGGGTCGTGCATCAGCACATTGGTGTCGAGCACGTAGAGGCGCCGGCCGGCGGCGCTGCGCTTGGCCTTGCTCACTTCTTCTTGCCCTTCTTCCTGCGCGGGGCGGCCTTGCGGGCCGGCTTCTTCTTCGCCTTCTTCTTCGGCTTGGAAGTCCTCTTGGCTTTCGGCTTGGCGGCGCCGGGAGCGGAGTCCGGGGAAGTCACCGCGTCCAGCACCTCGGCGGCGTGGCCCTCAACCTTCACCTTGCGCCACTCGCGGCGCAGCACGCCGTCCTTGCCGATCAGGAAGGTGCTGCGTTCGATGCCGCGCACCTTCTTCCCGTACATGTTCTTCATCTTGATGACGCCGAACAGCTTGCAGAGCTTCTCGTCCTCGTCCGAGAGCAGGTCGAAGTCGAGGCCGTACTTCTGGCAGAACCTGTCGTGGGACCTCAGGCTGTCGCGGGACACGCCGAGGATCACCGCGCCCAGTGCCTTGAAGCGGGCATGCAGGTCGCGGAAGTCCTTGCCCTCCAGGGTGCAGCCCGGCGTGTCGTCCTTGGGGTAGAAGTACAGCACCACGTCGTGCCCGCGCAGGGACGACAAGCTCAGGTCCCTGCCGCCGGTGGCGGGCAGGCTGAAGTCAGGTACCTTCTTGCCGGGGGCGATCTTGGCCATGTGTCTCCCGTTCAGCCCTTGATGGGCTCCATGATGGCGTCGAGGTTGAGGTTGTCGCAGAACTCCATGAAGTCCTCGCGCAGCCGGCCGACGTGGGTATCGGCGGGGATGTTGACGGACATCTGCACCGCGAACATCGGCGCGCCGGTGTGGGCGGCGGTGTAGCTGCGGGTGCTGAGTTCGGCCACGCCGATGTTGCGCTCGGCGAAGAAGTTGGCGAGGTTGAAGATGATGCCGGGCTGGTCCAGGCAGACCACGTCCACCGCGTAGGGCAGGAGGTCCTCGCGCGGCGCGCGCTCGCCGGTGCGGCGGCAGGACAGGGTGAGCCCCAGGGTCTTCTCCAGCTTGGGCAGCGTGCTCTCGAGCTTGGTGACGGTGTTCCAGTTGCCGGACACCAGGAGCAGCATGGAGAACTCGCTGCCCAGCACCGTCATGCGGCTCTCGACCACGTTGCAGCCGCAGTCGCGGACCACCCGCGCGAGGTCGTGGAGGATGCCGGGCCGGTCCTGCGCCAGCACCGATACCACCAGGAACTGTTTCATTCGGGCTCGCAGCGGGCTAACCGGCCGGCGGAGGAGGGTGGCAGCAGTGTAACGGGTTTCCGTGGCGCTGCAACCGTGCTGGCGGCGGCGGCGGACGGCCGTTAAAATGGCGTTTTCCCGTGAGGCTTTCCGATGTTCAAGGGCAGCATGGTGGCGCTGGTCACGCCCATGGCCGGTGACGGCCGGGTGGACCTCGAAGCCCTGGACGCGCTCGTGGAATGGCACGTGGCCGAGGGCACCGACGCCATCGTCGCCATCGGCACCACCGGCGAGGCCTCCACCCTAGAGGGCGACGAGCAGCTCGAGGTGGTGGCGCGCTGCGTGCGTGCCGCCGCCGGACGCGTCCCGGTGATCGCGGGCGCCACCTCCAACGCCACCGCCCACGCGGTGCAGCTCTCGCGCCGGGCCGAGGCGCTGGGCGCCGACGCCGTGCTGAGCGCGGCCCCGTACTACAACAAGCCGGGACAGGAAGGCCTGTACCGGCACTTTTGCGCGGTGGCCGAGGCGGTCTCGGTGCCGGTGCTGCTCTACAACGTGCCGAGCCGCACCATCACGGACATCCTGCCGGAGACGGTGGAGCGGCTGGCGAAGCTCCCGAACGTGGTGGGCATCAAGGAGGCCACCGGGGACCTCAAGCGCGCGGCCGACATCCAGCGGCGCTGCGGCAAGGATTTCCTGCTCATCAGCGGCGACGACGCCACCGCCCGCGAATGCATGCTGCAGGGCGGGCGCGGCGTGATCACCGTCACCGCCAACGTGGCGCCCCGGCTCATGCATGAGATGTGCATGGCGGCGCTGGCGGGCGACGCGGCCAAGGCCGCGGCCCTGGATGGGCAGCTCGCGCCGCTGCACAAGGCACTGTTCGTGGAGAGCAACCCGATTCCGGTAAAATGGGCGCTGGCCGAGATGCGGCGCATCCCTCCCGGCATCCGCCTGCCCCTGACCCCCCTCACGGTGGAGCACCAGCCGGCGGTGCGGGCAGCCCTCGAGGCGGCGCGGGCGCTGGCCTGACCCATCCATATAGATAGAAGAACCCCCAAGGCACACGATGACACACCGTCCCCTGGCTCCCCTGGCATTGCTCGGCCTGACCGGCTTGCTCACCTCCTGCAGCACCGAGCTCGCCTGCGGGAACTCGCACCCCTACGCCGGCTACACGGCGCGTGCGCCGCTTGCGGCCCCCGCGGGCGTGACTGTCCCGAAGCCCGATGCGGCCTACCTCATCCCCGCCGCAGGCACCGGCAAGGCACCTGCAGCCGCCAACATCGGCGTGGCCCAGCCCTGCCTCGTGACCCCGCCCGAGGTGCTCACGCCGGCGGACCTCAACCCGGCCAGGCCCAAGGCGGCTCCGGCGGCGTCTACCGGCGCGCCGGCCACGCCGGCTCCTGCCGCCGGAACACGGCCGAATCTTGCGGACAAAGGGTCCTTGGAGTAACCTGCCGCGCCTTTTGCCCCGCCACTCGGGTGGAAGAGCGATGATTTCGGAATACGGAGAGGTGTCCGAGTGGTTTAAGGAGCACGCCTGGAAAGTGTGTATACGGTAACCCCGTATCGCGGGTTCGAATCCCGCCCTCTCCGCCACTAGCCAATGAAAAGGGGACCTTCTGAGGTCCCCTTTTCATTGGCTCAGAGGTGCACAGAGGCGGGATTCGAACCCGCGATTCAAAGGTGGTTCGACAGATTCGCTTGGAGCGAATCTGGACCCCGCGAAGCGGGGGCCCCCGAAGGGGGCGAGCCCCAGGGATGGGGCGAGCAATCCCGCCCTCTCCAAATCTCTTTTTCTAGTTCTGCAAAATCTTCTTGAAGCTCTTGTTCCCAACCCCCATCATTACCAAGTCAATGGCAGCCTGCGCCGGCTCCCCGGCCGCGACGCGCTGCAAACCCCGCCAGGCCCGGAAGGGAGCAACGGTAGCAGAGGCTGCGCGGGCCGGATCTGGCCGGCGCGGGCGCCACCTATTCCACATATATGCCGTTGGTCGGGTCTGTTAAAGTACCCACTGAAGGCTTTTTTGCCCCGGAAACCCCCGAGCGCGCATGTCTTATCAGGTCCTGGCGAGAAAGTGGCGGCCCCGCAACTTCGGGGAGATGGTGGGTCAGGAGCACGTGCTGCGCGCCCTGATCAACGCCCTGGACAATGACCGGCTGCACCATGCCTTCCTGTTCACCGGCACCCGCGGGGTAGGCAAGACCACCATCGCGCGCATCCTCGCCAAGTCCCTCAACTGCGAGACCGGCGTCACCTCGCGTCCCTGCGGCCAGTGCAGCGCCTGCCAGGAGATCGATGCCGGCCGCTTCGTGGACCTCATCGAGGTGGACGCGGCCTCCCGCACCGGCGTGGACGACACCCGCGAGCTCCTGGACAACGTGCAGTACGCCCCCAGCCGCGGGCGCTACAAGGTGTACCTCATCGACGAGGTGCACATGCTCTCCAAGAGCGCGTTCAACGCGCTGCTCAAGACCCTGGAAGAGCCGCCGCCCCACGTGAAGTTCCTGCTCGCCACCACCGATCCGCAGAAGATCCCGGTCACGGTGCTGTCGCGCTGCCTGCAGTTCAACCTCAAGCGCCTGCCGGAGAACCTCATCGCCGGGCGCATCACCCACATCCTCGACGCCGAGAAGATCGGCTACGAGGCGCCGGCGGCGGCGCTGCTGGCCCACGCGGCCGACGGCAGCCTGCGCGACGCCCTGAGCCTCCTGGACCAGTCCATCGCCTTCGGCGGCGGCGAGGTCAAGGACGCGGACGTGCGCAGCATGCTCGGCACCATCGAGCGCACCCACGTGAAGGCGCTCCTGGAGGCGCTGGCCTCGCGCAACGGCGCGGCGGTGCTGGCGGCGGTGGCGCAGCTCGATGAGCGCGCGCCGGACTACGAGCTGGTGCTGGACGAGCTGGCCTCGGCGCTGCAGCGCATCGCCATCGCCCAGGCGGTGCCCGCGGCGGCGGCGGAGTTCGACGACGCGGAGACGCTGAAGGCCCTGGCGGCGCGGCTCGAGCCCGCCGACGTGCAGCTCTATTACCAGATCGCGCTGCTCGGCAAGCGCGACCTCGGCCTCGCGCCGTCGCCGCGCGCCGGCTTCGAGATGGCGCTGCTGCGCATGCTGGCGTTCCAGCCCCTGGATGGCGCATCCGCCGTCGCCTCGGGCAACACACAGGCACAGGCCGCTCACGCGCCGGCAGCCCCGGCGGTCAAGCCGGCACCGGCGCCCGCAGCGGGTGCCGCACCGGCGGCAGGCCCGACACCCTGGCGTGAACCCGATTGGAACGCGCTGGTGGAAGCCCTGGCGCTGAAGGGCTCGGTGCAGCTCCTGGCGGCGAACTGCGTCTACCGGCGGCGCGAGGGCGGCACGCTGCATCTGGTGATCGACGCGGCTCACCAGCAGATGGTCACGAGCCAGCTGCAGGGCCGCCTGGAGGAGGCGCTGTCGCGCCACTACGGCGAGCCACTCAAGGTGCGCATCACGGTGGGCGAGGGCGCGCTGGAGACCCCGGCGAAGCGTGACGAGCAGCGCGAGGCGGACAAGCTGGCGGCGGCGCGTAGCGCCATCGCCGCGGACCCGGCCATGCGCGAGCTCTGCGAGACCTTCGGCTCCGAGGTGAATCCGGAGCTGGTGAAGCCCGCCGACTGAGCCCGGCGGCGATTTTCCACCTATATATATGGAGTGACGGCAGATGCGTGGCGGCTTGGGCAACATGATGAAGCAGGCGCAGCAGCTGCAGGAGAACATGCGCCGCGCCCAGGAGGAACTGGAGCGGCTCGAGGTCACCGGCAGCGCCGGCGGCGGCAAGGTGACGGTCACCATGACCGGCAAGCACGCGGTGCGGCGGGTGCAGATCGCCCCCGAGCTCCTGGGCGGCGACGCCGAGATGCTGGAGGACCTCGTCACCGTGGCCTGCAACGACGCCGCTTCCAAGGTGGAGGCGGCCATGCGCGAGCGCTTCTCGAACCTTGGCCTTCCCGCCGGACTCAAGCTGCCCTTCTGACATGGCCTATTCCCCCTTACTGCAGAAGCTGGTGGACGCGCTGCGCTGCCTGCCGGGCGTTGGGCCCAAGTCCGCCCAGCGCATGGCGTTCCACCTCCTGGAGCGCAACCGGCCGGGCGCGCTGGCGCTGGCCCAGGCGCTGCAGGCGGCGATGCAGGGCATCGGCCACTGCGAGCGCTGCCGCAACTTCACCGAGGCGAAGCTCTGCGACATCTGCGCCAGCGCCAAGCGCGACGCCGCGGTGGTCTGCGTGGTGGAGACGCCGGCGGACGTGAGCGCGCTGGAGGCCGCCACCGGCTACCGCGGCCAGTACTTCGTGCTCATGGGCCATCTCTCGCCCCTGGACGGCATCGGGCCGGAGGAACTCGGCCTCGGCCTCCTGGAGAGGCGCCTGGACGAAGGCGGCATCGGCGAACTCATCCTCGCCACCAACCCCACCGTGGAGGGCGAGGCCACCGCCCACTACCTCGCCGAGCTCGCGCAGCGGCGCGGCATCCGCGCCACCCGCATCGCCCACGGCGTGCCCATCGGCGGCGAGCTGGAGTACATCGACGGCGGCACGCTCTCCCATGCCTTCAGCGGGCGCCAGGAAGTGCGCTGATGAAGCTCAAGGAAGTCCTCTATGGTTTCAGGCTGAAGCCCGCCCCGCGCGAGTACGGCTACACGCTGCAGGATTTCGACCTCGCGCGCGAGGGCAGGGTGCAGTACGCCTCCTGGGACCATCCCAAGGAATCCCCCAAGCGCTTCGACCAGGACTACGTGGACGTGCTGCGGGAGTTCCTGAAGCCCGGCGACTACGCGGTGGACATCGGCGCCCATTCCGGCGACACCACGCTGCCCATGGCGCTGGCGGTGGGAGCGGAGGGCGGCGTGTTCGCGCTGGAACCGAACCCCCATGTGTTCAAGGTGCTGGCGGCGAACGCCGCGCTCAACCCCGGCAAGGCGCGCATCTTCCCGCTCATGTTCGCCGCCACCGACGTGGACGGCGAGTACGAGTTCGAGTATTCCGATCCCGGCTTCAGCAACGGCGGGTTGCACCAGGGCATCAGCCCCTGGCGGCACGGCCACTTCTTCAAGCTCAAGGTGCAGGGGCGCAACCTGCTGAACTTCCTCGAGCGCGAGTACCCGCGGGAGCTCAGGCGCATCCGCTACCTCAAGGTCGACGCGGAAGGCCACGACCCAGCCATCGTGCGCTCGTTGCGGGCGCTGGTGGCGGCGAACCGGCCCTACCTGCGCACGGAGGTCTACAAGCACCTGCCGGAGGAGGCGCGCCGCGCCTACTTCCGCGAGCTGCTGGAGATGGGCTACACGCCGTACAGGTTCGAGGACGAGAAGAACTACCGCGGCGCGCGCCTGCGCGAGTCCATGCTCATGGACTGGGAGCACTTCGACATCTTCGCGGTGCCGGGTTGAGGAGGGAGCGGTGAAGGACTGCCTGTTCTGCAAGATGGTGGCCGGCGAGATCAAGCCCGACATGGTGCATGAGGACGCTGACCTGATCGCGTTCCGCGACATCGCGCCCCAGGCGCCTACCCATGTGCTGATCGTGCCGCGCCGGCACATCGCGAGCCTGGATGCGGCGAAGCCGGAGGACGCGGAGCTGCTGGGCAGATTGCTGCTGGCTGCACAGAAGATCGCGCGCCAGGAAGGCATCGCGGCGTCGGGTTATCGTACGGTGAACAACTGCAACGCCGACGCGGGACAGACCGTCTTCCACATCCACGTACATCTTTTGGGTGGAAAGAAGCTCACCACGCCGTTCGGTTAGAAGCCGCTGCGCCTCGCATAGCGTCGTTGTGCTTCGGGCTCGCGACGCTTTCAACCTTCTTTTCTCTAGTCATACTTTCTATCTTTGGCCTGCTGCATCGTCGTCATCAGCCATTTGTAGCTGGTGTAGCGGCTCCGCGGCATGGTTCCGGCTTCCACCGCTTCTTTCACGGCGCAACCCGGCTCCTGCAGGTGCAGGCAGTTTGCGAAACGGCAGTGCGGCGCCGCGGCGCGGATGTCCCTGAACAGCGGGCCGATCTCGCCGGGATCACGCACGCTGAGTTCCAGGTCGCGCACGCCGGGAGAATCCACCAGCGCGCCGCCGCCGGGCAGGGGGTGCAGGGTGGTGGCAGTGGTGGTGTGGCGGCCCTCGTCGGTGGCGGCGGAGAGCTCGTCGATGCGGTGCCCGGCTTCCGGCACCAATGCGTTCAGGAGCGAGGACTTGCCCACGCCGGACTGGCCTACCAGCATGCTGTCGTGCCCCCGGGACGCCGTGGCCAAGGCCTCCAGGCCCAGCCCGTCGCGGGTGCTCAGCTTGTATACGGGATAGCCGAGTCCGCCGAGATAGGCGAGGCGCCGGCTTAAGCCGCCGTCGTCTTCCTCATCCACCAGGTCCATCTTGTTGAGCACGATGCCCGCCGCGATGTGCATGCCCTCGATGGCGGCGAGGTATTTGTCCATGAGGAAGAGTTCGGGCGCCGGTATCGGCGCCAGCACCATGAAGACCCGGTCCAGGTTGGCCACCGCCGGCACCGCTCGGCCGCGGCCATCCGCCTTGCTGAACAGGGAGTGGCGCGGCTGGATCGCCAGGATGCGCGGCTCCGCAGCGTCGGTGCCGTCGATCTCCACCCGGTCGCCGCAGATCACCTGCAGGCCCCGGCCCGCGGTGAGGCAGGTGAAGCGTGCGCCATCGGTGGTCTCCACCACGAAGCGGCGGCCATGGCCTGCCACCACGCGCGCGTTGCGGGCGTCCCCCACCTCAGCCCGCTCCGGGGGCTTGCAGGCGCGCGATGCGGCTCAAGGCGGGTGGGTGGGAATCGTAGAACGCCGAGTGCAGCGGGTCCGGCGTGAGGGTGGAGGCGTTATCCCGGTACAGCTTGACGAGCGCCCGCACCAGCGCGGCGCCGTCGGCCTGCTTGCGTGCGTAAGCGTCCGCCTCGAACTCGTGGCGGCGTGACCAGGCGGAGGCGAAGGGCTCAAGCACCAGCAGGAACGGCGGCAAGAGCAGCATGAAGAGCAGCAATGCCGCGTAGGAGGAGGGCGCCGCCACGCCGAGGCCCGTGTAGAAGCCGTCCTGCCGCGCGAGCCAGCCCAGGAGCGCGAGGCCGAGGAGGCCCAGCACCGCGCTCAGCACCAGCCGCTGCAGCACGTGGCGCAGGCGGAAGTGGCCGAGCTCGTGGGCCAGCACCGCCTCGATCTCCTCGGGCTGCAGGGTCGCCATGAGGGTGTCGAAGAACACGATGCGCTTGTTGGCGCCGAATCCCGTGAAGTACGCGTTGCCGTGGGCCGACCGCGTGGAGCCGTCCATCACGAACACGCCCTGGCTGGTGAAGCCGCAACGCGCCAGGAGCTCCTCGAGCCGCGCCTTCAGTCCCGCGTCGGCGAGGGGCGAGAACTTGTTGAAGAGCGGCGCGATGAACTTCGGGTAAGCCCAGGTGAGTACCAGGCTGAAGCCGAACCAGAGGGCCCACACGTACAGCCACCAGCTCGCGCCGGCGCCGTGCATCAGCGCCAGCGCGGCGTACAGCAGGGGCAGGCCGAGCAGCGTCCCCAGCAGCAGCGTCTTGAGGAGGTCCATCACGTAGGTGCGCGGCGTGGTGCGGTTGAAGCCGAAGTCCGCCTCCAGGCCGAAGGTGGAGTAGAGGCTCAAGGGCAGGCCGATGAGGCCGTTCACCAGCACGAAGCTCGCCACCACCAGCACGCCGGTATGGAGCGGGCCGAGCCCGAGGCCGCGCCAGGCATCGTCCAGCGCAGCAAGGCCGCCGCCTAAGGTCCACACCAGCACCACCAGGGTGTCCAGGACGAGCCCGATGCGGCCGAGCCGGCCCTTCGCGGCGGTGTAATCGGCGGCCTTGCGGTGCGCGTCGAGGCCGATGTCGGAGGCGAAGGGCGCCGGCACCGCGTCGCGGTGCGCGAGCACGTACCGGGTCTGGCGCAGGCTGAGCCACATGCGCAGCAGCAGCGATGCGGCGAGGGCGAGCCCGAAAGCCAGAGTGAGCATGTTCATCGCGCTATTTTATGCCAAGCCCGCGGCGAGTGGGCACGGCGGCGGCGGGCGCGCTAGACTAACGCATCGCAACACCGCAAGCCGGAAGACCATGGCGCTGGACGCTGACAACCTCATCTGGATCGACCTGGAGATGACCGGGCTCGACCCCGCCGCCGACCACATCCTCGAGATCGCCACGCTGGTCACCGACAAGCAGCTCAACCTGCTGGCGGAAGGGCCGTCCCTCGCCGTGCACCAGCCCGATGCGGTGCTGGCGGCCATGGGGGAGTGGTGCACGCGGCAGCACGGCCAGTCGGGCCTGACGGAGCGGGTACGCCAGAGCCGGGTCTCCCTGGCGGAGGCGGAGCGCGCGACCCTGGAGTTCCTGCGGCAGCACGTGCCGCCCAACGCCTCGCCCATGTGTGGCAACAGCATCTGCCAGGACCGGCGCTTCCTCGCGCGCGAGATGCCGGAACTGGAGCGTTTCTTCCATTACCGCAACCTGGACGTGAGCACGCTCAAGGAACTGGCCAAGCGCTGGGCGCCGGGCGCCGCCGCCGGCCTCACCAAGAGCAGCACCCATCTCGCCCTGGACGACATCCGGGACTCGGTGGCCGAGCTCAGGCACTATCGCGAGCGCCTGTTCCGCCCGGAGTTCGGCCCGCCGGCCTGATCCCGAACAGCTCGCCGCGCAGGGCGGTGATGCCGCCCAGCGCGATCAGCGCCGCCCCGCACCAGAACAGGAGGCGCGGCGTCTCCCCCCACACGAACCATCCCGCCATCACGCTGAACACGATGGTGCTGTAGCCGAACGGACCCACCTGCGCCGCGGGCGCGTACGCGTAGCCGCGTGTCATCAGGAGCTGGCCGAGCGCTGCCAGCGCGCCGATCACCACCAGCAGCGGCCACTCACCCGGCGCGGGTGTCACCCATATCCAGGGCAGCGGCAGCGCCGAGCCCAGCATCGCGTACAGGCAGAAGTAGAACACGATGCGGGTGGTGGGCTCGGTGCGGGAAGAGTAGCGCACCGTCACCACCGAGAAGGCGGCGGTGAAGCCGGAGGCGAGTCCCACCAGCGCCGCCCAGGACACGATGCCGCGTCCCGGCGGCAGCACCAGCAGCACGCCGGCGAAACCGATCAGGATCGCCCAGCGCACCTTCGGCGCCACCGGCTCGTGCAGCCACAGCAGTCCCAGGAACGGCACGAACAGCGTGGCGGTCTGGTTGAGCAGCATGGCTTCGGCGATGGGCAGGTGCCCGAGGGCGAAGAACAGGCAGTACATGGAGAGCAGGCCCGAGACCGCGCGCACCACGTGCAGGTGCATGCGCTCGCTCTTGAGATGCGTCCATGAGAGCCTGAACAGGAGCGGGGTGAGGAACACCAGGGAGAACAGGCTGCGCCAGAACACCAGCACGCCGTCGGGGATGTGACCCGAGAGGTAGCGGATGAGGGCCGCCATGGTGGAGAAGGCGATCGCCGCGCCGATGATGCAGGCGGCGCCGCGGGCCGGGTGCTCGCCGGGAGGCGCGGGGAGGTTCACGGCTGTCGTTCGCACATGGTCGGATGGGCGTCCCGGGCGCGGTCGGGTATTATCCCCCGGGCCTTACCCACGCGGAAGCCCGCATGCAGGACATCCTGAGGTTCGACGACATCCGCGCCGCTGCCGCGCGCATCGCGCGGCAGGTGCGGCGCACGCCGGTGCTGCGCTGCCCGGAGCTCGAGGCCGAGCTCGGCGCCGAGCTGCACTTCAAGTGCGAGAACTTCCAGGAGATGGGCGCGTTCAAGCTGCGTGGCGCCAGCAACGCGGTGTTCAGCCTGCCGGCCGATGCGCTGGCGCGGGGCGTCGCGACCCATTCCTCCGGCAACCACGGCACCGCGCTCGCGCTGGCGGCGAAGCGCCGCGGCGTGAAGTGCTGCGTGGTGATGCCGGAGAACGCCAGTGCCTACAAGAAGCGGGCGGTGGCGGCCTACGGCGCCGAGATCATCTACTGCGAGCCCACCCAGGCGGGCCGCGAGGCGGCGCTCGAGCGCTACGTGGATGCCACCGGCGCCGCGGTGGTGCATCCCTACAACGACGCCACGGTGATGGCGGGGCAGGGCACTGCCGCGCTGGAGCTGCACGAGGAGGCGCCGGGGCTGGACCTGGTGCTGGCACCCCTCGGCGGCGGCGGTCTCCTGTCCGGCACCGCCGTGGCCACCCGCGCGCTCTGCCCGGGCGCGAGGATCGTCGGCGCCGAACCCCTGGGCGCGGATGACGCCTGGCGCTCGCTCCAGGCCGGGCAGATCGTGCCCGTGCCGCACCCGGATACCATCGCCGACGGCCTGCGCGCCACCATCGGCCCGCTCACCTTCGCGGTGCTGCGGGACACGGTGGACGAGGTGGTGCGGGTGGAGGAGCAGGATATCCTGGAGGCCATGCGCTACGTGTGGGAACGCATGAAGCTCGTCATCGAGCCTTCCTCGGCGGTGCCGGTGGCCGCCCTGCGCCGGGGCCTGGTGCCGGTGCGCGGCCGGCGGGCTGGTATCATCCTGAGCGGGGGCAACGTGGACCTGGACAACCTCAAGTGGAGCCTTTGATGAGACCGAAGAGCCTTGTCTTCCTTTTCGCGTCGCTCGCCTTCGGCGCCGTACAGGCGGCGGACAAGCCCCTGGACGTGCGCGACGCCATGACCGCCACGCAGTTCCACGCCACCGGCCTCGACAAGCTCTCGCCCCAGGAACTCGCCGCGTTCAACGCCTGGCTCGCGGGCTATACGCACGCGCCCTCCGCCGCCACGGCGGGCGCGCCCACGGCCATGGTCGCGCCGTTGCCCGCGCCGGTCCCGGCCACACCCGCAGCTTCCATGGCGGCGACGCCGGCCCCGGCCGCCGCCAGCACCGCCAGTTTCGGCAAGGAGATGCTCTCATCGGAGCAGCGCGGCGAGCCCGCGCGCATCGAGAGCCGCATCGTCGGCACTTTCACCGGCTGGAACGGCCGCACCCTGTTCAAGCTCGAGAACGGCCAGGTCTGGAAGCAGGCGGATTCCAGCACCTACGAGACCCGCCTCGACAACCCGCCGGTGGTGATCAAACGCATGAGCTTCGGCTACCTGCTGTCCCTCACGGGCCACGGTGCCACCGTGTTCGTGAAGCGGGTGCAGTGAGGGTGCCGTATGACACCGCGGCTTGCTGCTGGCGCTGACCTCGCCGCTCACCGAAGATCCTGGGAGACCGCCATGCGCCTGATCCGGTTCTTGTCCCTTTGCCTGTTGTCCCTGTGCCTCGCCGCGCCCGTGTGGGCGGCGGACGATGCCGACGCGGTGCTGGGCAGCTGGCTCACGGCCGGCGGCAAGGCCAGGGTATCGATCGAGAAGCACGACGGCGTCTACGGCGGGCGCATCGTGTGGCTGAAGGAGCCGGATTACCCGGCGGACGACAAGACCATGCCGGGCCAGCCCAAGGTGGACCGGGAGAATCCGGACAAGGCGCTGCAGTCGCGGCCCATCATCGGCCTGTCCCTGATCCAGGGCTTCAAGTACGCCGGCGACAACGTGTGGGCGGACGGCAAGATCTACGACCCGGAGAGCGGCAAGCTCTACAGCTGCAAGATGACGCTGATGATGGACGGCAGCCTCGAGGTGCGCGGCTACGTGGGCATCTCGCTGTTCGGCCGCACCGAGATCTGGACCCGGCCGCCGGCCGATGTCCCGGCGCCGCCCGCGCCGTGAAGCCGCGGCGTGCGCATCTAGCCTTGCTCGCGGCCTGCGCCGCGGTCTTCCTCTGGTCCGCGATCCGGCCCCATGACTACTTCACCTGGGCGCTGGAGACCTTCCCGATGATGATCGGCGTGCCGGTGCTGGTCGCGGTCTATCCGCGCTTCCGCTTCACCACCCTGTGTTACACGCTGGTGCTGCTGCACGCCTGCATCCTGATGGTAGGCGGCCACTACACCTACGCCGAGGTGCCGCTGTTCAGCTGGCTGCGGGACCAGCACTGGGGCTTCGCCCGCAATGACTTCGACCGCGTCGGCCACTTCGCCCAGGGCTTCGTGCCGGCCATGCTCGCGCGGGAAGTGCTGCTGCGCCGCTCACCCCTCAAGCGGGGCGGCTGGCTCACGTTCACGGTGATGTGCTTCTGCATCGCCCTCAGCGCCTGCTATGAGCTCCTGGAGTGGGCGGTGGCGGAGGCAAGCGGGACGGCGGCAGACGCCTTCCTCGCCACCCAGGGCGACGTGTGGGATACCCAATGGGACATGCTCACCGCGACGGTGGGCGCCGCCTTGAGCCTCCTGCTGCTGTCCCGCTGGCAGGACCGCCAGCTCGCGCGGCTCTAGCGCGGCTGTTCCGCGGTCGAGCCCGCCGGGGCGGACTGGGACTCGATGGCATCGTCGGTGGCCTGGCCCTGCGCCTGCACCTTGCCGTTCACCGCCTTGGCCTTGTTGAGGTCCTGCACCAGCGGGCTGAACGCGTTGCCGCTGGATATCTTCACCGGGCCGGTGCCGGGCGGCGGCGCGGGCGTGGCGGCCTCGTCAGGCTGCTTGGAGCCGCAGGCGGCGAGTGCGAGCAGGCAGGCGAGGGCGATAGCGTGACGTCTCTCCATGGTCATCCCCTTCAGTTTCATGTCAGGTCCACGCCGAAGCGCTTCAGCCCGGACAGCATGAGCGCATAGGCGCCCATTGTCACCAGCGCGGCGAGCGCGAGCGAGGCGGTGAAGCCGAGTCCCTGGCGCAGGAGCAGCGGCAGCGCCAGGAAGAACGCCAGGGACGGCAGCACCAGCCAGAAGATGCTGAGGGAGAGGGCCGACACCTGGCCCGTGTCGCGGGTGTCCACGTAGAGCCAGACGATCGCCAGCAGCGACACCAGCGGCAGCGAGGCCAGCAGGCCGCCCCAGGCGGGCTGGCGCTTGGCCAGCTCCGATACGGCGACGATGATGGCGGCCGAGAGCGCCAGCTTGATCGAGTAGTACAGCATGGGGATATCCCCGCGGCCCATCCTGCCACCACTCTACCCGAAGCGGCCGGGCGGACGGCCGGAATGTGAACCGGGTCATGTAGCCGGGCGGGGCGGAGCCCTATAATGCCTGCGGGAACCGGGGATCAGCGCATGCATATCGAGAACCAGAAGTTCTTCCACATCCACAAGCACAACTCCCCCAAGTGGTTCGAGGGGGCGCGGATCTCGTTCGGGCTCGAGCCCAACAACTCCTGGCGCGCCTTCGAGGTGGCCCGCCGCGGCATCACCAACCCCAAGAGCAACGAGATCTACACCGTGGACATGGTGGCGCTCAGGGCCCTCGAGTTCTACCGCAAGCAGAAGCCCAAGGACCCGAAGCTCTCGTTCTACCATTTCGACCCGGTCGTCACCCTGGCCGAGACGCTGGACAGCCTGTTCCTGGCCACCCGCATGGTGCGCGAGATGATCTTCGAGGAGGTGCGCCGCCAGCTCTACGTGACGCTGCCCTCGCGCATGAGCTGCATCTGGCTGATCCCGGAGGACCCGCGCGCGGTGCGCTTCTGGCTCGACAACATGCGCGGTGACTTCAAGAAGGTGTACCGGGTGAACGCCACCGGCGAGCTGCACCGGGCCACCCAGCAGATCGTGATGGGCGACACCATCTCCATGAGCGAGTGGAAGCGCCGTGCCGTGGACTACTGGAACGGCGCCAAGGCCGAGTCCCACGACGACGAACTGCTGCTGAACGGCGACGTCGAGGTGCTGGAGGAAGTGCCCGCGAGCCAGTTCTGAGTCAGCGCCAGCGCTTGCCGCTGCGGCGCTCCGTGACCGCCTCGCGCTCCTGCTTCTTCGCTTCCAGCCGCCGGCGCGTCCGGCCGGCTTCCTTGTGCTCGTCGCTGTACACCGCGTGCTCCATGTTGGAGTGCCCGCGCTTGCCGCCGCTGCCGCCTTCCGTCGGGTATTTCAGGTTTCCCATAGCTCCCTCTATTCAATTCAGGAGAACTGCGAGCGGAACACATCCTTGATGTGCTTGAGGCGCGCCTCCAGACGCTGCACCTCGTCCTCGCGGCCCAGTTCACGGGCGAGCTGGATCGCCATGTAGAAGTTCTCCTTGGCCTCGCTGTAGTCGGTACTGGGGCGCCGGGAATCGTATATCCGATCGTAGGCCTCCTCGCCCCAGCGTTCCAGCTGCCCGAGCTGCTCACCTTGTGCCATCTCGCCGAACGGCTTGACCGGAGCCGCCCCGGGCGGGAGCGGTGGGGTGGGCTCCTTGGCGCGGAACATGCGCGGCAGGATGCGCAGGAACCGCCACAGCCCCGCGAGGCGCTCGCGCCCTCCCTGGCCGTACAGGGCCAGCATGACGCCCTTGAGGCCGTCGTAGACCGCCGTGTTGTAGGGATACCAGTAGACGTTGCGGCGGGCGAGCGTGAGCCAGTCCTCCACGATCACCTGGGGCTGGGTCACCTCGTCGAACGCGAACGCCCCGTGGCCGCGTCCCAGCCCGGAGTTGCGCATGCCGCCCCAGGGCGTCTCCGTGAGGCCGTGGGACATCAGGTGATCGTTGACCGTCACGGCGCCGGCAGACAGCCGCCGCGCCAGCCGCACGCCCTTGCCGAGGTCACGGGTCCAGACGGAGCCCGTCAGGCCGTAGCGCGAGTCGTTGGCGAGCCGCAAGGCTTCCTCGTCGTCCTTGACCGGCATCACGCCCAGCACCGGGCCGAAGGTCTCCTCGTGCATCACCTTCATGGTGTGGTCCACGCCGGTGAGGACCGTGGGAGCGATGAACCGGTCGTTCAGCCCCGGGGGCAGCTTCGCCTGGGCGAACACCGTGGCGCCCGCGGCGAGCGCCTCGCGGCAATGCTCCCGCACCGTCGCCGCCTGGCGCTCGGTGCAGAGCGCGCCGACGTCCTGGTACGGGCCCACCCGCAGGGCTTCCACCTTCTCCTTGAGCAGCGCCATGAACGGCGCGTACACATCCTGGTGCACGTAGATGCGCTCCACCCCCGCGCAGGATTGGCCCGCATTCGTGAGCCCGGCCCACACGGCGCCGCCCGCGGCGCGCTCCAGGGGCGCGTCGGCGCACACGATCATGGCGTCCTTGCCGCCGAGCTCCAGGGAGAGGGGCTTGAGGGTCTTGGCCGCCTTGCCCATGAGTTCCTTGCCGACCCGTACCGACCCCGTGAAGAACAGCTTGTCCACGCCGTCCTGTTCCAGGAATACGTCCCCGCACAGCGGCCCATCCGCGTTGAGGTGCTGGAACACGCCCTCCGGCAGGTCCGCATGGAGGAACAGCTGCACGATCTCCTCGCCCACCGGCAGCGTCTCCGGCGAGGTCTTGAACACCACCGTGTTGCCCGCCAGCAGCGCCGGCACGATCTCGTGCATGGGGATGCCGAAGGGGTAGTTCCAGGGCGAGATGATGCCCACCACGCCGTAGGGCAGGCGGTGCACGGTGCTGCGCTTGTTGAAGAACAGCGGCGAGCCCACGGGCAGGCGCTGCGGCTTCAGGTGCCTGCGCGCATGGCGCGCATACCAGCGGCTGCCCATGAGCGTCGGCATGATCTCGGTGGCGAGCGCATCCGTCTCCGGCTTGCCCACGCAGCGGCTGATGACCAGCGCCACGTAGTCCATGTTGCGCAGCAGTGCCTGCTGTGCCGCGAGGATATGGCGGCGCCGCCGCTCGAGCGGCAGGACAGCCCAGGCGGGCTGGGCGGCGCGGGCGCGGCGTATCGCGTCGCGCACCTCTTCGGCGGAAAGCTCCGGGAAGCGCCCCACCACCTCTCCCGTCGCCGGATTATGGACGAGGGTGTGGCCGGCTTCGGACTGGGCGCTCATGCGCTAGAACACGAATTGGGTGTTCTGGACGATCACGTCGAAGGCGACGATGCAGCGCTCGCCCTCGCCGCGGAACGGGTAGACGTAGTGGATGTAGTAGGGCGGGAATAGGACGAGGTCGCCGGCCTTGGGCATGATGCGCCGGGTCAGGCTCACGCCGTGGTGGTGCGCCACCGGGTGCGGGTTCAGGAACTCGATGCAGCCCTCGGGCTCGGGCTTCTCCGGCACCGCCGCGTAGTACACGCCGCTGATGAGGTTGCCGGTGCTGGGGTGCATGTGGGGCGCCTGCCAGTCGCCCTCGCAGAGGATGTTCGCCCAGGACACGAGGCGGGTGGGGATGGACTTGCCTTGCGCGCCGTAGACGCGCTCGAGGTAGGCCTTGACCCCCGGCAGCACCACTTGGTCGCGCAGCGCCTGCACCTCCGGCTCCGGACGGTTCAGGAACATCATCTTCTTGGAGGTCTGGTAGCCGCCGTAGGTGGTGATGGTCCCGGACAGCGCCTCGTTCTCGGCGCGGTCCTTGAGGTACTGCCCGCGCAATCCGTGCAGCAGCGCGGCCACCCCCGCGTTCATCTTCTCCACTCCCGTGTGGCGGCTCAGGAGCACCGTGAGCGGGAAATGTTCCTCGAACTGGTTCTGGGCGCCGATGCTCATCCCTTCTTGCCCGCTAGGAACAGCCAGGTCTCCACCACCGTATCCGGGTTCAGGGACACGCTCTCGATGCCCTGTTCCAGCAGCCACTTGGCGAGGTCCGGATGGTCCGAGGGGCCCTGGCCGCAGATGCCGATGTACTTGCCGTGCTTGCGGCAGGCCTGGATGGCCATGGAGAGGAGCTTCTTGACCGCGTCATTGCGTTCATCGAACAGATGGGCGATCACCCCCGAGTCCCGGTCCAGGCCCAGCGTGAGCTGGGTCAGGTCGTTGGAACCGATGGAGAAGCCGTCGAAGTGCTCCAGGAACTCATCGGCGAGCAGCGCGTTGGAGGGCAGCTCGCACATCATGATGACCTTGAGCCCGTGCTCGCCGCGCCTCAGGCCGTTGGCGGCAAGGATCTCCACCACCTTGCGCGCCTCGTCCACGGTGCGCACGAAGGGGATCATCACCTGCACGTTGGCGAGGCCCATCTCCTCGCGCACCTTCTTGAGGGCGCGGCATTCCAGCTCGAAGCAGTCCCGGAAGGAGGGGTCGATGTAGCGGGAGGCGCCGCGGAACCCCAGCATGGGGTTCTCCTCGTGGGGCTCGTACTGGCGGCCGCCCACCAGGTTCGCGTACTCGTTGGACTTGAAGTCCGAGGTGCGCACGATCACCGGCTCCGGCGCGAAGGCCGCGGCGATGGTGGCGATGCCTTCCGCCAGGCGCTCCACGTAGAAGCTCACCGGGTCCTTGTAGCCGGCCATGCGCGAGGTGATCTCGCGCTTCACGTCCGCCGGCTGCTTGTCGAAGTTGATGAGCGCCTTGGGGTGCACGCCGATCATGCGGTTGATGATGAACTCCAGGCGCGCCAGGCCCACGCCCTTGTGGGGCAGGCCGGCGAAGTCGAAGGCGCGCTCCGGCGTGCCCACGTTCATCATGATCTTGAGCGGCGCCTCCGGCATCTTGGCCAGGCTGATCTCGCGGCGCTCGAACTGCAGCTTGCCCTCGTAGATGAAGCCCGTGTCGCCCTCGGCGCAGGACACGGTGACGGCCTGGCCGTCCTTGATCTTCTTCGTGGCGTCGCCGCAGCCCACCACCGCGGGGATGCCGAGCTCGCGGGCGATGATGGCGGCATGGCAGGTGCGGCCGCCGCGGTTCGTGACGATGGCGGAGGCGCGCTTCATCACCGGCTCCCAGTCGGGATCGGTCATGTCCGTCACCAGCACGTCGCCGGGCTGGATGCGGCTCATCTCGTGCAGGTCCGCGACCACCTTGGCGGTGCCGGCGCCGATCTTCTGGCCGATGCTGCGGCCCTCCGCCAGCACCGGACCCTTCGCCTTCAGCTCGTAGCGCTCGATGTTCTGGTTGCGGCGGCTCTTCACCGTCTCAGGGCGCGCCTGCAGGATGTAGATCTTCCCGTCGTGCCCGTCCTTGGCCCACTCGATGTCCATGGGGCGCTTGTAGTGCTGCTCGATCACCAGCGCCTGCTTGGCGAGTTCCAGCACGTCCGCGTCGCTGATGCAGAACCGCGCGCGCGCCTCGGCGTGCACGTCGATGGTCTTCACGGCCTTCCCGCCGCCCTCGCCGTAGACCATCATGATGGCCTTGCTGCCGAGGTTGCGGCGCACGATCGGCGACTTGCCCTTGGCCAGCGCCGGCTTGTACACGTAGAACTCGTCCGGGTTCACCGCGCCCTGCACCACGGTCTCGCCGAGGCCGTAGGAGGCGGTGATGAACACCGCGTCGGCGAATCCGGACTCGGTGTCGAGGGTGAACATCACGCCGCTGGCGCCGAGGTCGCTGCGCGCCATGCGCTGGATGCCGGCGGAGAGCGCCACCTCGGCGTGCTCGAAGCCGTGGTGCACGCGGTAGGAGATCGCGCGGTCGTTGAACAGCGAGGCGAACACCAGCTTGACGGACTTGATCACCTCGTCCGCGCCGCGCACGTTGAGGAAGGTCTCCTGCTGGCCCGCGAAGGAGGCGTCCGGCAGGTCCTCGGCGGTGGCGGAGGAGCGCACCGCCACCGACACGTCCTTGCCGCCGGCGAGCGCCGCGTAGCCCTCGCGGATGGACTTCTCGAGGGTGGGCGGGAAGGGCGTCTCGCTCAGCCACTGGCGGATGCGCGCGCCGGTCTCGGCCAGGGCCACCACGTCGTCCACGTCCAGCTTGGCGAGCTCGCGGTTCACCCGCTCGGCCAGGCCCTCGTGGGCCAGGAACTCCCGGTAGGCGTCCGCGGTGGTGGCGAAACCGCCGGGCACCGAGACCCCGAGCTTGGAGAGATGGCTGATCATCTCCCCCAGGGAGGCGTTCTTGCCGCCCACCTTGTCCACGTCGCCCATGCCGAGTTTTTCGAAGCTGATGACGTAGCGCGGGTCCACGGTCTTCCCCAGGGTGAGATTCCATTATTATACCGGCAGCGGCGCCGGCCCCAAGTTGGCCCCGGGCCGGGCGGACCATCAGAAGGGAGATTCAAGTCCATGCAGAACCGGCGCACCGTGTTCTTCGTCTCGGACCGCACCGGCATCACCGCCGAGGCCCTGGGCCGCAGCCTCATGAGCCAGTTCGAGGGCGCCGGGGTCACCCAGGTCACCCTGCCGTTCATAGACAGCGCCGAGAAGGCCGCCGCCGCCGTGGCGCGCATCAACGCCACCGCCCGGGAGGATGGGGCGCGGCCGGTGGTGTTCAGCACCCTGGTGCAGGACGACCTGCGGGCCCAGTTCCACGCCAGCGAAGCCCTGTGCCTGGACTTCTTCGACGCCTTCATCGGCCCGCTGGAGCGGGAGTTCGGCGTGAAGTCGTCCCACGCTGCCGGCAAGGCCCACGCCAATGCCGACGACGCCGCCTACCTCACCCGCATCGAGGCGGTGAACTTCGCCCTCGCCAACGACGACGGCGTCACCACCCGCCATTATCCGGAGGCGGACGTGGTGCTGGTGGGCGTGTCCCGCTCAGGCAAGACGCCCACCTGCCTCTACCTCGCGCTGCAGTACGGCATCTCGGCGGCGAACTATCCGCTCACGGAGGAGGACATGGACCGGGGCCGCCTGCCGGAAGCGCTGATGCCGCACCGCACCAAGCTCTACGGCCTCACCATCGAGCCCCAGCGCCTGCAGCAGATCCGCCAGGAGCGCCGGCCCGACAGCCGCTACGCCTCCCAGGACCAAGTGAGCTACGAGGTGCAGAAGGCGGAGAACCTGTTCCGGAGCGCGGGGATACCTTTCATTAATACTACGCATCCCTCAATCGAGGAGATTGCCACGACTATTCTTCACCAGTCAGGGTTGAAGCGTCGCTATTGAGCCACGTACCGCTCACCGAACCGTCCCTGGTGCGATGACGGCCCCGCTCCCGGCGGGGCGTTCGCCGCATGCGGCGAACCGCTACTAGGTCGTCTGGCTGGGCTCCCTGAGTCCCGCGAGCTCTTCCAGCCGCGTGATCTTGCGTGCCGCCGCGGAGAGGGAGGCGAGGGCGGCCTTCGCGGCCGCGCCGTGCTTCGCGGCATCCGGCTCGTGCTTCTCCAGGTACACGCGCAGCGTCGCGCCGCGGGTGCCGGTGCCCGAGAGGCGGAACACCATGCGCGCGCCGTCCTGGGTGTGCACCTGGATGCCCTGGTTGCGGCTCGCGCTGCCGTCCACCGGATCCTTGTAGTTGAAACTGAGAGCCGAGGCGACCCGCAGGCCCTCCACGGAAGCGCCGGTCAGCTTGGGACAAGCCGCTTCCAGTTCCTTCATCACCTGCGCGGCCTTGCCCGCGTCCGGGATGTCGTAGTCCTCGCGGATGAAGAAGTCGCGGCCATGCTCAGCCCAGTGGGCCTTGAGGATCGCCGGCAGGGGCTCGCGCCGCGCCGCCAGCACATCCAGCCAGAACAGCACCGCCCACAGGCCGTCCTTCTCGCGGGCGTGGTTGCTGCTGGTGCCGAAGCTCTCCTCCCCGCACAGCGTGACCTTGCCCGCATCCAATAGGTTGCAGAAGAAGCGCCAGCCCGTCGGCGTCTCGTAGCAGGGGATGCCGAGCTTCGCCGCCACCCGGTCCGCGGCGCGGCTCGTGGGCATGGAGCGGGCGAGCCCCGCGAGCCCGTCGCGGTAGCCCGGCACGAGATGCGCGTTGGCGGCGAGCAGCGCCAGGCTGTCGCCCGGCGACACCACCACGCCGGGACCGAGGATCATGTTGCGGTCCCCGTCGCCGTCGGAGGCGGCGCCGAAGTCCGGCGCTGCGCCGCCTTCGAACATCTGCACGAAGTCGCGCGCATCGTGGGGATTGGGGTCGGGATGGCCGCCGCCGAAGTCCAAGAGCGGCTCGCCATGCAGCACCGTGCCCGCCGGCGCGCCAAGCTGGCGCTCCAGTATCTCCACGGCATAAGGGCCGGTGACCGCGCTCAGCGCGTCGAAGCGCATGCGGAAGCGGCCGTCGTTCAGCAGGTCGCGCATGCGCCCGAAGTCGAAGCAGCGCTGCATCGCCGCGGCGTAGTGGGCGACCGGGTCCACCACCTCCACGCGCATGCCGGCGAACTCCTGCGAGCCGGCGCGCGCGAGGTCCACGCGGCACTCCTCCGGCACGATGAAGTACCGCTCGATGGCACGGGTGCGGGCATAGACCGTCTCGGTCAGCGCCTCGGAGGCCTGGCCGCCGTTGCCCAGGTTGAACTTGATGCCGAAGTCGCCCTGCGGCCCGCCGGGGTTATGGCTCGCCGTCAGGATGAACCCGCCGGCGGCCTGCACCTCAGGGATGAGCAGCGAGGCAGCGGGCGTGGAGAGGAGGCCCAGGCGGCCCACCACGCAGCGCGTCACGCCGTTCGCCGCCGCCATGCGCAGCACCACGTCGATGGCTTCGCGGTTCCAGTAGCGGCCGTCGCCGCCGATCACCAGCGCGCCGCCCTTCAGCGTGGGGACGCAGTCGAACACCGACTGGATGAAGTTCTCGAGATAGCGCGGTTCGCGGAAGCGCGCCACGGGCTTGCGCAGGCCGGCGGTGCCGGGGCGCTGGTCGTCGAAGGGGGAGGTGGGGATCGCGGGAAAGGACATCATGCACCCTGCGCGCCGGTTTGCCAAGCTTAGGGCGCTTGACCCCTATGATATAGTCGAAGCATGTTCGTCGAAACCATCGAACAACATGTGCGCCTGGTGCGGCCCCGCAGCTTCGCGGGGCTCATGACCCTGTACGAGACCAACCACGTGCGCATGAAGCAGCTGCTCGGGAACCTGAGGCGCGTCCCTGAGCACGCCGTGTCCTCGAGCGCCACCGACCTCAGCCTGCACCTCGCCGTGCAGGAGCGCTCGCGTTACACCACCGTCATGCAGCTGACATACTGGTTCGACGGCGCCGACGGCAGCGTGGCGGACCCGGACCTGGCGGTGCGCGTGTACCACGACGCCCGCCTGGCAGAGGCGGTGAGCTGCGCCGGCAACCCGCGCCACGCCGCCCTGCAGGGCTTGTGGCGGCCTGCGCGCTCCGAGCTGGAGCACCGCTGGACCCTGAACATCCTGCTGCACAAGTGGCTGGAGTTCTGCCTCGACAACCGCCACCGCTTCCCCCACACCCTGCACCCCATCATCACCCGCTGAACGGCGCCGTCCCGCCGCGGTAAACCCGCACGGGTATCCGCCGTTATGGCAAGATTATCCTGCCCTGACGCGCCCATCCGGAGCGACCCAAGACCGTGGCCAAGCGAGACAACGAACCGGCGCCGGCCCCCGGCCACGCCGACCATTCCCTGGTGCAGATCTTCCAGGAACGCAACACCCTCAAGCGCAAGCTGGACGAGGCGGAGGCGGAGCGCGCGGTGCTGCGCACCGACGTCGTGGACCTGGGCAAGCGCGCCGAGGAGGCCACCCGCCAGCTCGCCGTCCTCGAGAAGATGCTCATGGACCCGGAGAAGGGTCAGAACGCCATCCTCTACTACCGCATGCGCGCGGTATGGGACCTGTGCCGCAACCAGATCCGCAACCTCGCGGAGGAGCTGTCCGGGCGCCAGGACCAGGTGGAGCGCAAGCGCTACATGGAGGCCTACGAGCAGCAGCGCGCCGCCCAGGTGAAGGACACCCAGCGCCTGATCGAGATCCTGGACCGCGACCGCCAGGCGATCGCCGCCGGCATCGCCCAGATGGAGCAGCAGATCAGCGGGCTCAAGCGCTTCTGGCACAAGAAGAAGCGCGAACGGTTGATGGAGGACGTCGAGACGGCCTACGCCAAGCTCGCGCCCATCGACAAGCGCCGCATGGAGCTCGTCGCCAAGCTGGACAAGATCAAGAAGGCGGCGGTGCCCAACTACCTCGGCATCGGGGTGCCGGCGCGCCGCGCCATCAACGTCGCGCTCATCGCCATGGCCCAGTACCTGTACCTGCACTTCACAGAGCACGAGATCGCCGCCATGGCGCGCAGCGCCGGCACCAAGCCCGTGATGGACGTGCACTTCGGCGGGGCCAACGAATGCCTGAAGATCGGCGCCCAGATCTGGGAAGTGGTGCAGAAGCTCAGGACCGACACCCAGAGGCCCGAGAAGCTCAAGCACCGGGCCGAGTACCTCAGGCAGAAGCTCACCTACGCCTCCGACCAGGACAGCGTGCCGGAGGTGTCCTCCCTGGACTACATGCTGCCGTTCGCGCAGAACGCCGCCACCCTGGACGATTCGCTCACCAAGACCCTCCCGGTGAACGTGCTGCGCCTTAACTACTGGGACCTGGAGACGCTGGTGCTCAAGACCCCCGGCAAGGCCGAGGAGCAGGCGCCCGCGGGGAACGACATCGGCTTCGGCAGCGGCCACGTGGACTGAAGCCCGCCGCCGCACCGATATGAAGAGGCCCGCTCGCGCGGGCCTCGTGCTTTTCAGCGCTTGGGATCCGGCCGGGGCGGCCTTGCCGGTATCGGCACCGGCGCCGGCCTCAGGCCTGCGGCAGCCGCGGGATCACGCTCCGCCATCCGCCTGAACACGCACTGCAGGCACCAGCATTCCTGGCCGTCCGCCGGCGGGTGGCGCGGCTCAGACATCGGAGGCGAGCGGCGCGCTCTTGCGCAGCTTCCATTCCCGGGCGAGCCGCAGCACCTTCGTGGACCACAGGCCCAGGTCGTCCAGCAGCACGTAGATGGTAGGCAGCACCAGCAGGCTGATCACGGTGGAGAACGCGAGGCCGCCGATGATGGCGCGGGCCATGGGGAAGTAGGGCGGGCCGTTGCCGCCGATGGTGGTGTCGCCCACCGCCAGGGGCACGAGTCCCAGGATGGTGGTGGACATGGTCATCAGGATCGGCCGCAGGCGGTGCGTGGCGCCCTGCACCACGGCGGAATAGCGCGACTGGCCGGCGCGCCTGAGCTGGTTGATGTGGTCCACCATCACGATGCCGTTGTTCACCACCACGCCCATCAGGATCAGGATGCCGATCATGGCCATGATGCCGAAGCTGGTGCCGGTGATGAGGAAGAACCAGAACACCCCGAAGATGGAGAACACGATGCCGGAGAGTATCGCGGCCGGGTGCAGCAGCGACTCGAACAGCGCCGCCATCACGATGTAGATCATGAGCGCCGCCAGCATCATGTTGGTGATCATGGTCTGGGTGTCGGCGTCGTCCTGCTGCACGCCCTGGCCGAAGGACCACTGGTAGCCCGGCGGCAGGTTGATGCTGTCCATGATCTTCTTGATGCGCGGCCGCACCTCGTCGAAGCTCACCTTGGGGCCGAGGCCGAGGGTGATGCCGAGGGAGGCGGCGCGGTTCACGTGGGCGATGCTGGTGGGGCCCTCGCTCACGCTGAAGTCCACCACCGAGTCCAGGCGCACCGGCTGTCCCTGCGCGTTGTAGAGCTGCAGGTTGCGCAGCTGCTCCAGGGTCTCGCGGTCGCTCTTCTGGTAGGCCAGGCGGATGTTGACCTCGCCGCTGGAGGCGCGGTACTGCGGCAGCTGCTCGCCGCGCAGCGCCACCATGATGGCGATGGCCACCCGCTGCACGTCCAGGCCCGCGCGCAGGGCCCGCTCGCGGTCCACGTGCACGTGCACCTCCTTGGTGCCGGCCAGGGTGTCGGCGCGCACGTCCACCACGCCGGGCACGCGCGCCAGGATGCGGGTCACCTCGTGGGCGCGCTCCTCCAGCACGGTGGTGGAGTCGCCGGTGAGCTGCATCTGCACCCCGCCGCCGGAGGACTGGTCGTCGAAGCTCGGCTTGCCGATGGGAAGGTTCGGCAGGCCCTGGCGGATCTCGTCCTCGAGCTCCTTCGCGCTCTTGCGGTCCTTGAGGTCGTCGCGCAGCAGGATGGTGGTCTGGGCCTGGCCGCTGTCGTAGTAGCTGTAGATGGAGCGGAACTGGAAGCGCTGCTGGTTCGCGAACAGGTAGGCCTCCACCTGGTTGACGCCGTTCTCCACCGTCTCCAGCGCGTAGTGCCCGCTCAGGTTGTACTGCAGGAACAGGCGCGTCGGGTTGCTGTCGCCCGAGTCCTTCTTCACCAGCGCGATCGGTATCGCGGCGGTGGCCATCACCAGGAAGATCACGCCGATCATGGTCCAGCGGCGCGTCAGTGACCAGCCGAGCAGGGTGGAGTAGCGCGCGCTCAGGCGCTCCACCAGGGTCTTCTTCTTCGCCGGCTTCGGCGCCTTTATGTGCGCCGAGAGCATCGGCATCATGGTCAGGGAGATGAACAGCGAGGCCACCAGCGACACCACGATGGCGATCGCCACGTGCTTCAGGAACGTGGTCACGTCGGTCTGCACGCCGAACACGTTGGGCAGGAACACGATGATGGTGGCGAGCGTGCCGGCGGTCACCGCCAGCGACACCTCGTGGGCGCCGCTCTTGGCCGCCTGCTCCGCCGAGTCGCCGGGGTTCATCTGGCGGTGGCGGAAGATGCTCTCGGTCACCACCACCGCGTTGTCCACCAGCATGCCGATGGCGAGCATCAGGCCCATCATCGAGAGGATGTTGAGCGAGAGCCCCATGAAGTACATGACCGCGAGCGCGATCAGGAGCGAGAACGGCACCGCCAGCGTCACCATGAAGGTGGTCGCGACCTGCCGCAGGAAGTAGTAGAGCACCACCAGGGAGAAGAGGGCGCCCAGCAGGCCCGCGTCCAGCACGCTGGTGAGCGACTGCTTCACGCCGTCCGCCTGGTTGTCCAGGAAGAACATGTTGATGCCCTGCATCTCGGGCAGCTTGCCGATCTCCTCCACCTCGGCGATCACGCGCCGGCCCACGTCCACCATGTTGGAGCCAGTCTCCTTGAACACGTCCAGGCCGATGGCGTACTTGCGGTCCAGGTGGCGGCCGTAGGTGAGCTCGGTGTTGCCGTACTGCACGTCGGCGATGTCACCGAGGCGCAGGTCGCCCTGGCCGATGCGCAGGCCGCGGATGTCGTCCAGCGACTTGTACTCGTCGTTCACCTGCACCAGCAGCCGCTCGCCGCCGTCGGAGATGGTGCCGCCGCTCAGGCTGAAGTTGCCGCGCTGCAGGGTGGCGTTCAACCGGTTCAGGTCCACGTGGTGGGCGGCGATGGCGTCCGCGTGCAGCTCGATGCGCACCTCCTGCGGCTCCAGGCCGTAGAGGTTCACGTGCGAGACGCCCGACACCCGCTGCACGCGGTCCTTGAGCACCCGGTTCAGGAGCTCGTAGGAGTGGGTGAGGTCGCGGTTGCTGGAGAGGCGCAGCTGCAGGATCGGCACGTCGGCGCCGGACTGCTTCAGCACGTTGATGTGGCGCACGTCCGCCGGCAGCTCGCCGCGGATCGCGTCCACCTTGTCCAGCACCTGCACCTCCTTGACCGCCACGTTCTCGCCCCAGTCGAACTGCAGGTCCACCTCGGCCTGGTTCGCGTCGGAGGTGGAGGTCATGCGCTTCACGCCCGAGAGCGTGCCGAGCGACTCCTCGATGGGCTTGGTGATGAGGCGCTCCACCTCCTCGGGGCTGGAGCCCTGGTAGTTCACCTGCACCGCGATGAACGGGAACTCGATGTCCGGGAAGTATTCCAGCGGCAGCAGCCGCGAGGCGATCACGCCGATGGCGGCGAAGCAGGTGAACACCACCATCACGGTGACGGGGCGCTTGAGGGCGAAGTCGGTGATGTTCACGGGCGGCTGCCCTCGTGCGCGGCGTCATCCGCGTGGACGCGGATGGGCTTGCGGTCCAGCAGCGAGTAGGCCACCGGCACCACCACCAGGGTCAGCAGGGTGGAGAACAGGATGCCGCCGATGACCGTGATCGCCATGGGGGCGCGGATCTCGGCGCCCTGTCCCAGGCCCAGCGCCATGGGCAGCAGTCCCAGGGTGGTGGTGAGCATGGTCATGACGATGGGGCGCAGCCGCGAGCGGCCGGCCTCCACCAGCGCCAGGTCGCGCTCCATGCCGCGCGCGCGCAGCTGGTTCACGAGGTCCACGAGCACGATGGCGTTGTTGACCACGATGCCCGCCAGCATGATGAGGCCGATGAACACCACCACGCTGATGGTGGTGTGGGTGATGAACAGCGCCAGCACCGCGCCCACCAGGGCCAGCGGCACGCTGAACATGATCACCAGCGGATGGATCAGCGACTCGAACTGCGCCGCCATCACCAGGTACACCAGGAAGATCGCCAGTACCAGCGCGAACTGCATGGAGCGGAACGAGCTCTGCATCTCCTCGCTCTGGCCGGTGACCCGCACGTACACGCCCGCCGGCAGCGAGATCTTCGCCACCAGGGCCGAGGCTTCCGCCGCCGCGCCGCCGAGGTCGCCCTGGGCGATGTTCGCGGACACCAGCGCCACCCGCTGCTGCGCGGTGCGGCGGATCTCGCCGGGGCCCTCGTCCAGGCTCACCTCGGCCACGGCCGCCAGCGGCACGGCCTGGGCCGCGCCCGGGTTGATGATGAGGCCGCGGATGTCGTCCAGGCTCGCGCGCTGGTCGTCGCGGTTGCGCACCAGCACGTCGATCTTGCGGTCGTGCAGCGTGTAGCGGGTGGCCACGTCGCCGCGCACCTTGGAGACCACCGTGTCCGCCACGTCGCTGGTCAGGAGCCCGAGCTGGGCGCTCTTGGCGGCGTCGATGTGGACCTGGATCTCCGGCTGGCCGGACTGCATGGTGCTCTTCACGTCGGCGAAGCGGGGCGAGGCCGAGAGCGCCTGCGCCACCTCGTTGCTGACGAGCTTCAGCGTGTCCAGGTTGTAGCCCACGATCTCCACCTCCAGCGGCGTCGCCAGGGTGAACAGCGAGGGCTCCTCGAACTTGTAGTTGACGCCGGGCATGCGCGAGAGCGTCTCGCGCAGCGCGTTCATCACGCCGGTCTCGGCGCGCTTGCCGCTGCCGGGCTTCAGCACCACGTTGAGGCTGGCGGTGTTCTCGCCGGCGTCCACCGGGTTCGCATCCAGGCGGTTGCCGGTGCCGGCCACGGAGTAGGTGGTCAGCACCTCCGGCAGCTTGGCGGCGGCCTCCTGCAGGCTCGCGATGGCCTGGTCGCTCCCCGCGAGCGGCGTGCCCGGCGGCAGCGTGAGCTTCACCTGGAACTCGCCCTGGGAGAGCTGCGGGATCAGCTCGACGCCGAGGGTGGGCAGCAAGGCCAGCGCCACCACCAGCGAGCCGGCGGCGACGCCCAGCACCTGCAGCTTGTGGCCGAGCGCCCAGCGGATGAGGCGCGGGTAGCCTTCCTCGAGCCGGCCGTAGCCGCGGGTGAAGGCGTTGAACACCGGGCGCAGCGGGCGCCCCACCGCGAACGCCAGCAGCTTCGACAGGCCGCCGAAGCCCAGCACGACCCACTTGGCGGCGAAGGTGATGCCCCTCGAGAGGCCGCGCGGGATGTGATAGAGGAACCGCGTGACGCGTCCCTGGGGCAAGGCGCGCGGGCGGTCATCGCCCGTGCCTTCGACCTTCAGCTTGCCGGCGCTGGTGACACCCAGGCACGCCAGCATGGGGATGAGCGTGAGCGCGGCGAACAGCGAGAACACCACCGAGTAGGTGACGGTCAGGGACTGGTCGCGGAACAGCTGCCCGGCGATGCCGGTCACGAACACCAGCGGGAAGAACACGCCGATGGTGGTCAGGGTGGCGGCGGTGATGGCGCCGCCCACCTCGCTGGTGCCGTGCTGCACCGCCTCGACCGTGTCCTTGCCCATGGCGCGGTGGCGGGAGATGTTCTCCAGCACCACGATGGAGCTGTCCACCAGCATGCCGATGGCGAGCGAGATGCCGCCCAGCGACATCATGTTGAGGGTGATGTGGCCGGCGTACATGGCGATGAACGTCGCGATCACCGATACCGGGATCGCGATGCTCACGATCACCGTGGACCACACGTTGCGCAGGAAGAAGAAGATCACCAGTGCCGCCAGGAAGCCGCCGATGATGGCGGCGTTGATCACGTCGCTGATGGCATCCGAGATGAACACCGCCTGGTCGTATTCCTTGGTGAGCTTGAGGCCGCCCGGCAGATGCTGGTTCAGCTCCTCGATCTTGGCGTCCACCTGCTTGGCCACCGCCACGGTGTTGGCGTCGCCGGTCTTGTAGAGCGCGAGCTCCACCGACTCGGAGCCGTTGATGCGGGTGATGGCCTGGCGTTCCTTGTAGGAGCGCTCGACCCGGGCCACGTCCCTGAGGTAGATGGGGCGGCCGTCGCGGGTGGCGACGATGGCATTGGCGATGTCGCCCACGCTCTGGAACTCGTTGACGGTGCGCACCAGGAGCTTCTGGTTGCCCTGCTGCAGCAGGCCGCCGGAGAGGTTCACGTTCTCGGCCTTGAGGCGCTCGCCCACCTCGGCGTTGCTGAGGTGCAGCTCCGCGAGCTTGCCCTGGTCGGCCAGCACGTGGATCTCGTCCTCCAGGCCGCCGCTGACCTTCACCGCGCCCACGCCGTCCACCGCCTCCAGGGCCTTGGTCAGGTCCTGGTCCGCGTAGGTGCGCAGGTAGCGCAGCTGCTGCACCGCCGCGTCGGCGCCGACGGCCTGCATGTCCTTGCGCGTGCCGGTGAGGCCGAAGCGCATCACGGGCTCGGTGGAGGGGTCGAAGCGCAGCAGTACCGGGCGCTTGGACTCGGTGGGCAGCTCCAGCGCGTCGATCTTCTCGCGCACGTCCACGCCCGAGTAGTCCATGTCAGTGCCCCAGGTGAACTCCAGGGTCACGTCCGATTCGCCGGGGCGGGAGACCGAGCGCACCTGGCGCACGTTCTTGATGACGCTCACCGCCTCCTCGATGGGCTTGGTGACGAGGTTCTCCACCTCCTCGGGGGCGGCGCCCGGCAGTTCGGTGCGCACCGTGAGGGAAGGGTAGGAGAGTTCCGGCAGCAGGTTGAGCTTGAGGCGCGCGAGCGAGACGAAGCCGAACACGATCACCGCGAGGGTGAGCATGCCGATGGTGACGCGGCGTCCGGTGGCGAGCCTGACGATACCGAGGACTTTGGGGTTCTGCACGGCTTATACCTCGTCGTCGTCGATGTTGCAGTCGTCGTCGGAATCGTCGTCCATCACCGTGTAGGGGCGGAACGCGGGCAGCTGCTCGGCGATCTCTTCCTGCAGGCGGTACTCGGCCTTCGCCACCTTGCACAGCTCGCGGCCCTGCTGCTTGAGGGGTTCCGCGCTGGCGCGGGCGCGCGCCTCGATCTCGTCGTCGTCCTCGCCGGCCAGGGCCGCGGTCACCAGGGGGCCGATGATGCCGCCCACGAGGGTGATGGCGCTCCTGCCGATCTCCAGGCCCCGGTGCTCGATGTCGTGTATGCCGGCGTTGTACTGCACCAGCAGCTTGCGCTGCGGGGCGGTGACGCCGACCTGCCGGTCGCCTATGTACAGGTCGCCGGCGGGCGTGACGCGGGCCTCGCTGCGGTCCTGGGCGCGGATCAGCACGTCGTCGCCGTCCAGGCGCACGCCGGTGCGGTGGTGCCGCCCGGAATCGAGGCGCACGTCGGCCTGGGCCGCCGGGGCGGCGAGGCAGGCGAGGGCGAGCAGCGCGGCCAGGGTCAGCGGTTGCGTCTTCATGTGGGAACCCCTGAGCTTATTTATATATAGGTGTATGTCAGACCGAGGGTGCCGGCTTCGGCGCCTGGGCCGCGACGGCCTTCTGCGGCGTGTTGTTCACGATCGCCACCTTGGTGCCGTCCTTGAGGCTGTTCTGGCCCAGCGTCACCACCATGTCGCCGTTGGCCAGGCCGCGGGTGATCTCGACCTTGTCCCCGTCGGCATAGCCCAGCGCCACCGCCACGCGGTGCGCGACGCCGTCCTTCACGGTGTACACCGCCGACTCGCCGTCCTCGGTGAGGATGGCCGTGCGCGGCACCGTGAGCGCGTTCTTGTGCACGTCGTAGGTCACGCTCACGCGGCTGAACATGCCGGGCGCCAGCGCGCGGTCGCTGCGATGGACCTCCACCGTCACCTTGAAGGTGCCGGTCTGCGGGTCCACCACCGGCGAGAGGCGCGCCACGCGGCCGGTGAAGCTCTTGCCGGCGAGCGCGTCGGCGGAGAGCGTCGCGGGCTGGCCGGGCCTCAAGCGTGCCAGCGCGTTCTCCGGCACGTACAGCACCGCCAGCAGCGGGTCGAAATCGGTGACCACGTACACCTGCTGGTTCGGGGTGAGGGTGTTGCCGACCTTGATCAGGCGGCGGGCCACCACGCCGTCGATGGGCGAGCGGATGGTGGTGCGGTCCAGGTTGAGCTTGGCGATGTCGTAACCGGCCTTCAGCACCGCGAGGTCGTACTTCACGGTGTCGAAGGCGTCGGCGCTGATGAGCTTGCGGTCGAACAGCGTCTGGCTGCGGGCGAACTCCTGCTGCTTCTTCTCGTAGTTGGCCTGGGCCTGCTCGGCGGCGTAGCGCTGCTCGGCGTCGTCGAGCTTGGCGAGCGCGTCGCCGGCGCGCACCGCGCGGCCTTCCTCGGCGTAGATCTCGGCGACGGTGCCGCCGACCTTGGCCACCACCGCGGCTTCCTGGTCCGCCTCCAGGGTGGTGGTGCCGGAGTAGGTGGCTGCCACCTCGCCGCGCTGGGCCACCGCCGCCTCCACCGGGATCGCCGGGGTGGCGTCGGCCTTGGGGGCTTCCTGGGCCTGGGCGGCGCTGCCGCCGCAGGCGGACAGGCTCAGGGAGCCGGCCAGGACGAGGAGGAGGGACAAGGGAGCGAGGGTTTGGCGGTTCATGGTGTGCCCCGGAGTCATAGGTTCGGTTGGTATGGCCAGGAGTAAGGTACTGTTATAGCCAAGTATAACAGTGATTTTGAGACATGCAAGACCGACCCCCCTGAAAGATCAGGGGGGTCCTTAGGAAATTAGGCGTCTTGGAAGGGAGTCAGAAGCCCCGGTTGGCCAGCGCCGGATCCGGCTTCTGGAACAGGCCGCGGGCATCCATGTCCGCCACGATGGCGGCGGACTCGTCCAGCAGCACGTCGGCGGTGAGGCCGCCGTCGCCATCGCCGCCCGCATCCGCCTTGTCGGCCTTGAGGGCTTCCTCGAGGGTGGCCACAGCCGGCATGCCCTTGAGCTTGCGCCAGGCGTTGAGGCTCGTGAGGCGCTTGGCGTCATCCTCGGCACGCTGCTTCTGGCGGTCCGCCAGCACCAGCGAGATGGAGGTCTGGGCGCGGGCGGTCTCGATGTCGTGCACCCCGTCCATGAACAGCTTCCAGGCCGGGTCCTTCGCGATGCGCGCCTCATGGTCGCTGGCGAGCAGGGGCAGGGCCTTGCCCAGGCCGGAGTCGAGCGGCTTGTAGTCGCTGGGCTTGATCTCGTCCCAGGGCAGGGCGCTCGGGTTCGCCGACTCGCCGAAGTCCGTGGGGTCCACCAGCGCCGGCAGCACGATGTCCGGCGTCACGCCCTTGTTCTGGGTGCTGGAGCCGCTCACCCGGTAGAACTTGTCCACCGTGAGCTTGAGCTGGCCGGCGTCGAAGTCGCCGGGCAGGAAGCGGCTCAGGTCCCGGAGCTGCTGTACCGTGCCCTTGCCGTAGGTGACCGAGCCCACCACCACGCCGCGGTGGTAGTCCTGGATCGCGGCGGCGAAGATCTCCGAGGCGGAGGCGGTGAAGCGGTTCACCAGCACCGTGAGCGGGCCGTGGTAGGCCACGCCGCTGTCGTCCTCGCTGTCGTCCACCTGGACGGCGCCGTTCTGGTGGCGGATCTGCACCACCGGGCCTTCCGGGATGAAGAGTCCCGTGAGGTCCTCGGCCTCCTGGAGCGAGCCGCCGCCGTTGTTGCGCAGGTCGATGACCACGCCGTCCACGTTCTGCGCCTTGAGCTCGCCCAGCAGGCGGCGCACGTCGCGGGTGGTGCTGGTGTAATCCTTGTCGCCGCGGTAGCGCGCCACCGAGTCCTCGTAGAAGCCGGGGATGGTGATGACGCCCACCTTGTAGCGCTTGCCGCCGCGCTCCACGTCCATGACCTTCTGGTGGGCGGCCTGGGCCTCGAGCTTAACGGTGTCGCGGACGAAGCTGATGGTCTTCTCCGGCGTGCCCGGAGCGGCGCCGGCCGGCAGGATCTGCAGCCGCACCGGCGTGCCGGGCGTGCCGCGGATCAGCGCCACCACGTCCGTGATGCGCCAGCCCACCACGTCCACCATCTCGCCGTCGCCCTGGGCGACGCCGGTGATGCGGTCGTCGGCCTTGAGCTGCTTCTGCGGGTCACGGTCGGCGGGCCCGCCGGGGAGCAGGTGGTCCACCTTGGTGTACTCGCCGTCGGTGACCAGGGAGGCGCCGATGCCCTGCAGTTTCAGGCTCATCTGGATCTGGAACTCCTCGGCCGCCACCGGCGGGAAGTAATCGCTGTGCGGGTCGAGTGAGTGGGCATAGGAGTTCATGAACACCGAGAACACGTCCTCGGCGGTCACCTGGTGCGAGCGGTAGGCGAAGTTCTGGTAGCGCTTGCGCAGCGCCTCCTGCACCTGGGGCCAGGTCTTGCCCGCCAGCAAGAGGCCGATCACGTCGTTCTTCACGCGCTTGGCCCACACGTCGTCGAGCTCGGCGCCGTCCTTCGCCCAGGGGCCCTTGCTGCGGTCGAAGACGTAGCTCTCCTTGGCCGTCAGGTCCGGCTCCTTGTCGAGGAGCTTCAAGGCGTACTGGATGCGCTGGTCCACGCGCTTCTGGAACAGGTTGTAGATGTCGAAGGCCGGCTGCACGTTGCCGGCGCGGATGTCGTCGTCGAGCTTGAGGCGCTCACCGGAGAAGGCGGCGATGTCGGCCTGCACGAAGTAGCTCTTGTTCGGGTCCAGGTCCTCGAGGTACTGGTCGAACACCAGCGCCGACTGCCTGTCGTCGAGCGGGCGTTTCTCGTAGTGCAGCTTGGTGAGGAGTCCCGCCACGATCTGGTCCACCAGCCTTTCGTTCGGCAGCGGCGCCAGGTCCTTGACCGCGACGGCGGCGGTCGTGGGCGCCGGCGGCGGCGTCACCGAGGAGAACGCGGTGGAGGCGAGGACGGCGAGGCCGCCCGCCAGGATCAGCAGCAAGGAAGGCTTGTGACGCATCGGGGACATACCTGGAGGAGACGCCGGAGGCGGGGAGTGGGCTGACCTATATATGAGCACAAGCGGCGGGCCGGCGCGAGTCCCTTGCCCGGCCTACAATAGCGGCCCATCGCGGCGTTTGTGTCGTGAGCAACCGAGGCTCCCCGATGCGTCCCCTGACCTTCATCAACGGCGTGCTGCTCGGCAGCGCCGGTGCGCTCGGCGCGGTGCTGGGCGTGATCCTGTTCTTCCGCTGGGTGCTCACGGGCGACGCGAGCCTGGACCAGACGGTGGTCCAGAGCGGCTTGCCGCTCGGCGAGATCGCCCGTGACATGTGCATATTCATCGGCCTCGCGGCCCTGGCCCTCGCCGCGTTCTGGGGCGAGCTCAAGCGGCGGCCCTGGCGGCTCGTCGCCGACTACCTGCACTTCGTCGCCCTCGGCGGGGTCCTCGTCTTCTTCTTCGCCCAGCCCGGCGCGCTGATCCGCGACTTCGCGCTTTTGGCCGCGGCGGCGCTGACGGGTGCGTTTATCTACGGTATATTTAGTAGGACGGGGTGGGCGGCGCGGTGGGCGCGCTGGCTCGGGGATTGAGGGGATGCGGTTGGCGCCGGTCCTTAAAGTTCTGAATCAGGTTTTTATAAGGTTTTTATAAGGATTTCCGCTGGTATTGCCCGGCGCGCTTGGCTAACTTTCGGAGTGTGACAGCGCGAGATCCTTGCCGCCGTCAAGGCCTGGATTGAGGCATAATTGGCGCCCCGGGGAGCCATAAAATGCCCTCGGATTATTGACTTAGGAAGCCCGATTGGAGTAAAAATCGTGGCCCACTGACGGCGTGACAGGGAGGTCCGCGGGGCCACAAGGCCTGGCGGACGACTTTTCGCGTTTTTATTAAAGAGCGACTACTACTTTCCGGTATCTCTAGGAGACATCCAACGTGACTTTCCAAGAATTACTGCACATCGCAGCGGTCTCGGGCGGCATCCTGTACGTCCTCGTCTTCATCCTGTTGGTGGGCCTCACCATCATCGTCGACCGCACCTGGTATCTCGCCAAGGTCGTGCGCCAGGGCGAGCTCATCGCCGGCACCGTGCTCGAGATGGAAGATGTGGATCGTGACGCGCTCATGGACCTCGCGGTGCGCACCGCCAAGTTCCCGCAGGGCGCGATCCTGGAAGTGGCGCTCAAGTATCCCGACGTCAAGGACCCGGTGCGTCTCGCCGAGCTGATCGAGGAGACCATCCTCCTGCAGGCGCCGCGCATCGACCGCAGCCTGTGGCTGCTCGACACCATCGTGACCCTGGGACCGCTGCTGGGCCTGCTCGGCACCATCGTCGGCATCTTCGAGGCCTTCAAGGTGCTGGGTGCCGCCGACACGGCTCCGACCAAGGTGACCGGCGGCGTGGCCGAGGCGCTCATCGCGACCGCGGCGGGCCTCTTCGTCGCGATCCTGGGCCTGGTGTTCTTCAACGGCCTGAACAACCGCGTCCGCCTGATCATGCATCAGATGGAAGCGATCAAGGTGATGCTGGTCAACCGTCTCACCTGATACAGGACTGCGGCGCGGTGCCCCGTATTCCGGGGCGCCGCCCCCGTATCTCCGGGGCGCCGTAACTCAACCTTATCGCCGCCACACGCTGGCGGCAGAGGCAGGCAAAAGTGTCTAACAAGTTTTTCGTAGAGAAGAAGGGTCGCATCGAGATCATCCCGATGATCGACATCATGTTCTTCTTGCTGGTGTTCTTCGTGATGATCACGCTGCGCATGATCCCGGCCACGGGCATCGCCTCCAAGCTGCCCCGCAGCTCCACGGCGGTGAACATCGAGCGTCCGAAGATCATCATCAGCCTGCTGGCTGACGGCGAGATCGTGGTGGACGACCAGAAGATGACGGCCGACCAGCTCACCACCTACCTCCTGGGCCAGGACCCGGCGCACGCCAACGTGACCATCGCCGGCGCCAAGGAGACCACCCTCCAGTACCTCGTGATCGTCATGGATGCCATCCGCACCGCCGGTGTGACGGAGATCGGCATCGCGGCGAAGAACACGGACTGAGGGCCATAACGTGGCAGACCAGAAGTACGTCTTTTCCGAACGCCTCTTCACGCTGCAGAAGCTGCGCTCGCTGGGCACGGCTGCGATCCTCGAGGTCCTGCTGGCCCTGGGCGTGGCGGGCATCCTGATCTGGCAGCAGCTGCATCCGGCTCCTCCGCCGCCGCCGATCCAGTCGGCCGCGCTGGAGATCCCGCCGAACCCGCCGCCGCCGCCGCCCCCGCCGCCGCGCAGCGTGCCGACTCCGCAGCCGCCGCAGCCGCAGCCGCTGTCCGAGGTGCCGCCGATCCCGACGCCGATCCCGACGCCGAACGCGGTGCCCGTGCAGCCGCCGTCGCCGCCGCCGATCCCGACGTCGCGCCCGGCCAACCCGGACACGCTGATGGCGCAGTTCCAGGCCAGCATGAAGGCGGCCATCGACGCGCAGAAGGTGTACCCGAAGGAATCCATCATGGCCGGTGAGACCGGCGTGGTGACGGTGTCCTTCGATTACGTCAACGGCGTGGTGAGCAACATCCACATCGACAAGGGCAGCGGTTCCCGCAAGCTCGACCGGTCGGCGATGGATGCGGTGCAGCGCGCGACCCTGCCGCCCAAGCCGGCGGAGCTCGCGGGCATCAACCACTTCGTGGTGCTGATCAACTACAGCCTCGGCGGCTGACGCGCCGGACTGCAGTGACAAAAAAGCCCGCCAATAGGCGGGCTTTTCTTTTTTGGGCTGGCATCCGCCGCCTATTTCCTGAAGTTTATCACGGCTATTGCCGGCTAAACCGGTGCGTTTGGGGTGGTGCTTTTCGTCGCGTGGCCTATGCTTTAGGTAAGCGCGGCATCAGCCGCGCAGGGCTGGTGAGGAGCAGCCAAGGGATCCGCTGTCACGTATGGGCAACCCAAGGGGAGGCTACCGTGGTACAGAAATCCGTCTTCGTCGAAGGGCTATTCACGCTCCGCAACCTGCGTTCCATCGGCACCGCTGCGATCCTCGAGGTCCTGATCGCGGCCGGCGTCGCCGGCATCCTGATCTGGCAGCACGTGCGCCCTGGCGACACCGCGGGACCGCGTACGCCTCCGATCGTCATCCCTGATGATCCGCCGCCGCTGCCGCGCACCATACCGACGCCGCAGCAGCCGGAGCCCGAGCAGCTGCATCCGGTGCCGGCCGTCCCGGTGCCGTTCCCGACACCGGACGCGGTGCGGCCGCTGCCGGAACTGCCGCCGCTGGTGCCGGAACACCGGGCCCACCCGCCGGCGGATCTGGCCATCGGGTTCAGTGCGGGCATGCTGGAGGCCATCAATGCCCAGAAGGTGTATCCGAGGACATCGCTGCTCAAGGCCGAGACCGGCGAGACCGTGGTCTCGTTCGATTACGTGGACGGCGTGGTGAGCAATATCCACGTGGACAGGTCAAGCGGTTCCCGTGAACTCGACCAGGCGGCGGTGGAAGCCGTGCGGAAGGCGACGCTGCCATCCAAGCCGGCGGAGCTCGCGGGCCTCAGGCACTTCGTGTTCACCCTGGTGTTCAACCTCGATTAGCGATCTCCGCGGCCGATGCGGGAAGCCGCCAGTCATGCGACTGGCGGCTTTTTTGCCGTGACGAGGGTTATACCCGACGCCGTGCAGGGACGTCCCCGATTCCGCGCGTCGGGGATGACGGCATATATTCCTTGCTTTGGCCGTGCCCCACATGCGGCACGATACGTCGAAGGAGTGACATCATGCGCAGCTTCATGGGTTCCCTGTTATTGGGTTTCGTGTTCGCCTTTCAGGCGCCCGCCCAGGCGGCGGGCGATTTCACCCTCACCAGCCAGACTTTCAAGGATGGCGAGACCGTCCCCATGTCCGTGGTGTACGACAAGATGGGCTGCAAGGGGAAGAACACGTCCCCGGAACTCTCCTGGTCAGGCGCGCCCGCGGACACCAAGAGCTTCGCGGTCACCGTCTATGACCCGGATGCCAAGACCGGCAGCGGCTTCTGGCACTGGACGGTGTTCGACATCCCGGCCGACGTCACCCACCTGGCGGCTGGCGCAGGTGGCAAAGGCTCCAGGAAGCTGCCGAAGGGCGCCAAGATGGGCCGCAACGACTTCAGCGATCCCCATTTCGACGGTCCCTGTCCGCCGCCGGCCGATGCCCCGCACGCCTACCAGTACACCGTATATGCCCTGAAGGTGGCCAAGCTGCCGGTGGACTCCAAGGCTTCCGGCGCCATGGTCGGCAACTACATCCAGAAGAACTCGCTCGGCAAGGCCACGCTCATCGGCAAGTCGGACGGCAAGCAAGACCACCAGTAGCAGGAAAGAAAAAGCCGCTGGCGTCCCGCCAGCGGCTCCTTCGTCAGCGGTCCAGGGATCAGAACTCGGCGGTCTCGCCGGGCTTCATCACCTTCAGCTTGCTGGAGACGTGGCGCGCCTTGAGCGCCGCCTCGAAGGCGTCCGGCGTGCCCGTCAGCACCGGGAAGGTGCCGAAGTGCATGGGGATCACCGTGTCCGGGTGCACCATCTGCACCGCCAGCGCCGCGCCCTGGGGGCCCATGGTGAAGTGGTCGCCGATGCAGGCCAGCATCACGTTCACGTGGTCCGCGTCGCCGATCAGCTTCATGTCGCCGAAGGCGGCGGTGTCGCCGGTGTGATAGAAGACCGGGCCGTCCTTGATGCGGATCACGAAGCCGCCGGGGTCGCCCGCGCCCTTCACCTCGGGCGCCGCGCCCTGGACCGTGTAGGTCGAACCATGCACCGCCGGCTCGAAGGTGATGCTCACCTCGCCGTCCAGCAGCGTGAGGGTGCCGCCGGCGTTGCCCTGGGTGTCCATGCCGGCCTGCTTGGCCGGGAACCCGCCCGCCGCCATCAGCGCCGAGCCCAGGTCGAAGTTGCTGACGAGCTTGGCGCCGGTGCGCTTGGCGATGTCCACCGCGTCGCCCACGTGGTCGCCGTGGCCGTGGGACACCAGGATCAGGTCCACCTTGGTGAGCGCGGCCAGGTCTTCCTTGCCCTTGGGATTGGCGGGGTTGGTGATCCAGGGGTCGATGACGAGCACGTGACCCTGGGGCGTCACGATCTTGAACGCGGCATGGCCGTACCAGGTGAGCTGGGTCTTGCCTGCGGCTGAAGCGGCGGCGCTGAACGCCAGTGCGGCGAGGGCGAGGAGGGGGATCAATGACCTGCGCAACATGCTTGTTCTCCTTGTCATGGCGGGTTCGTCGAGGGGAACCTAAGTCTAGGCCAATTTATTCCGGCGGTTGACACTCATCCGGTCCACATGTTCAGCTACGTCCGACATCCCGCCCCTGGGTGTCGGGCGATGGAGTTCGCCTTAACCGCCACCGGCAGCGCCGGGGCTGATGACTCCTACTGGATACCTCAATCGGCGTTCAGCAGGAGGAGTCCTTCCATGTGGAATTACGTCGCGGTCGCCTTCGGCGGCGCCCTGGGCTGCTGTGCCCGCCTGGGCATCAACCAGCTCGTGCACGAGCGCTACGGCCAGGCCTTCCCGTACGCCACCTTGCTCATCAACGTCTTGGGCTGCCTGGCCATGGGCTTCCTGTTCTTCTTCACCCTGGAGAAGGTCAGCCTGAACCCCACATGGCGCCTCGCCCTCATCACCGGTGGCCTCGGCGGCTTCACCACCTTCTCGGCCTTCGGTATCGAGACGCTGCTGCTGGTGGAGGACGGCAAGGCGGGCTACGCCGCGCTCTACGTGACCTCGTCGGTGGCGCTCGGCCTCGCCGCCGTGTTCACTGGCGCATGGCTGGCACGCAGCCTATAGAAGGAAACCCGATGGACACTTCGGCCCGCCAGAAGGCGCTGCGCTTCGTGGTGAGTCTGGGTATCGTGAGCCTGTTCGCGGACCTCACCTACGAGGGCGGCCGCAGCATCATCGGTCCCTACCTCGCGTCCCTCGGCGCAGGCGCGCTCTTCGCCGGCACCGTCGCGGGCTTCGGCGAGTTCCTGGGCTATGCCATCCGCCTGGGCTCGGGCCGCTTCGTTGACCGCACTCACCGCCACTGGGCGGTGATGATCGCGGGCTACACCGTCAACATGATCTCGGTGCCGGCCCTCGCGCTGGCCTCCACGCCCTGGCTCGCAGGCCTGCTGGTTTTCACCGAACGGCTCGGCAAGGGCGCGCGGGTGCCGGCGCGGGACGCGCTGCTCTCCCACGCCGGCCATGAGCTCGGCCACGGCAAGGCCTTCGGCCTGCACGAGTTCCTGGACCAGCTCGGCGCGATCCTGGGACCCCTGCTGGTGTCCGCGGCGGTGGCGTACTCGGGCTACCGGCTGGGCTTCGGCGTGCTGGCGGTGCCGGCGCTGCTCGCGCTGGTGTTCCTGTGGCGCGCCCGCGGCATCGAAGGCGGCGGGCGAGAGGACGCGCGGGATGTGCGCAGCCGCTTCGACAAGCGCTACTTCCTCTATCTCGCGTTCTCGGTGGTCTCGGTGCTGGGCTTCGCCCACTTCATCCTGGTGGGCTACCACCTGGGGATCACGCATCGCCTGTCGCCGGCGCAGATCCCCCTGGTGTTCGGCCTCGCCATGGGCGTGGACGCACTGGCGGCCCTCGCCAGCGGCTGGCTCTACGACCGCTTGGGCCTCAAGGTGCTCACGGCCTTGCCGCTGCTCACGCTGCCCGCCATCCCGCTCCTGTTCCTCGCCCGGAGCCCGTCGTACATCTGGCTCGGCGCGGCGTTCTGGGGCGCGGCGCTCGGCGTGCAGGAGAGCACCATGCGCGCCGGGGTCGCCACGCTCACGCCGCGCGCCGTGCGCGGCACTGCCTTCGGTATCTTCGATGCTTCGTTCGGCCTGGCCTGGCTCATCGGCAGCCTGCTCCTGAGCGCGCTCTACCGCGTGAGCCCCGCGGCGCTGGTCACCGGCGCGGTGATCTTCCAGGTAGCGGCGTTGCCGTTGCTATGGCTGACGGTGCGAGGCGCGAAGCACGCTGCTTAAGGACAGGGCCTGTTGGGCGCCGGCTTGCAGGGCACCGGACGCGGATGCCGCGGTTGCCTGGGCGGCGGAGGCGGGGGCGGCCGGGGCCGTGGCGGCGGTGTCGCCGGCACCGGGACCGGCACGGGGTAGGGATAAGGCACCAGCACCACGCCGGTGCCCGGATACCAGGGTCCGACGTAGGTGGGATAATACGGCTGCGGCACGATGAGCGGCGAGGGCTCGCAGGGCGGGTACTCCGGCATCTCCACCACGCAGCCGTGCATCGTCGAGGCGGGCACGCGCGGATCCGGTGGATTCGAGGCGCAGCCGGCCGCGAGGCCTAAGCCCAGCAGACAGAGCGTGGTGAGTATGAGGATGCGGCGCATCGGGAACCTCGATCCACTATAACGCGCCGCGGTCCCCGGGGCTGACCCGCTTGAAGACGACACATCGCGTCCCCACCTCGGGGGCTTGGCCATCTTTCCGGAGGCTGCATGACCCGTCCCGACCCTTCCCAGCCGCTGCGCAGCGTGGCGCGCATCGTCACCAGCATCCGCACCCGCGAGGGCGGCGGCTTCATCGTGCACCGCCCGTTCCCGACCCAGATGCTCATGGACTTCGATCCCTTCCTGCTCTTGGACGAGATGGGCCCCGTGGACTACGCGCCGGGCGAGGCGGTGGGCGCGCCGGACCACCCGCACCGCGGTTTCGAGACCGTCACCTACGTGCTGGAGGGCCGCATGCAGCACAAGGATTCCCACGGCCACGCGGGCTCGCTCGGGCCCGGCGACGTGCAGTGGATGACCGCCGGCGCCGGCGTGGTGCACTCGGAGATGCCGGAGGAGAAGTTCCGCGCCGCCGGCGGGCGCATGCACGGCTTCCAGATCTGGGTGAACCTGCCGCGCAAGGACAAGCTCATGAAGCCCCGCTACCAGGAGCTGCCGGACTCCGGCATCCCGGTAGCCACCAGCGCGGACGGCAAGGTGAAAGTGAAGATCATCGCCGGCGAGTCGCTGGGCAAGAGCGCCGCCATCGACACCCGCACGCCGATAGCCTTCCTGCACATGACCCTGCAGCCCGGCGGCGGCATCGAGCAGCCTTTACCCAAGAACTACAACGGCTTCGCGTTCCTGATCGCGGGTGATGGGGAATTCGGCGCCGGGGACGTGAAGGCCTCAGCGCACCAGATGGTCATCTTCGGCAATGACGGGTTGAACGTGAGGATCAAGAACCGGGAAGATTCGAAAGAAGCATTGGAATTGCTGCTGCTGGCGGGCGTGCCGCTGAACGAACCGGTCGTGAGGTACGGGCCGTTCGTGATGAACACGGAAGAGGAGATCCACCAGGCGGTGAGGGATTATCAGCAGGGGAGGATGGGGGAGATTACGTTCTAGAGATTTGGGAAACTAAGGCCGCGGAAGCGGCCTTAGTTTTTTGGGAATTTAGTACGGCATATGACATAAACGGAGTTTAGTGGTAAATTTCTTATGTCTCTTCTCTGGGGAGAGCCCTGCTACTTTGCTGGATCACTTGTGATCTGAGGAGGTAAAACCTCTGCCGTTATCCCCTGCACACAGTCAGTGACAACATTGACATGCGCATTGGGTAATCCGCCCCATACATGTATGGGTGCGCTTTAAATGGCAGTCTGTAAAACCATCTGTCTAGCTCCCCGCTCTGAAGGTTACACAGCAGGGGGGTGCCATCCCGGCATCCCGTAACCAAGAGAGGTAAAGCGTATGACTACGCAGAGAAGAGGCAGACGATGGGCGAGACTGAAGTCGGTGTGTGTTGAAATCGCCCTATGGACGATTAAACACCCAGAGCTTGTACTCAAGCTTTGGCACCTGATTCGCAGTAGCGACATTCTGCCGTTTTATCTTCGGTCTTCGGAGAAATCGTACAAAACGGATTCGCACTTGGGAGTTTCAGTCTATGCCTGCCAGGAAAGGAAGGTCCAGGCACCCCAAGAGCTATGCACTCAATCAGTGCGCACTATATAAGCTTAAGAACAAGCGAAAGTTCGCAAGCTTATTCGGTCTTACTCTCGCCGATTTAGACGGTCTTTTAGAAAAAGATAATTACCGTATCTTCCACATTGCTAGTAGTAAGCCGCGGCTTGTTGAGTGGCCTAAGCCTCATCTTGAACGATTGCATCGGCGAATGCTCTCGTTGCTCCAGCGGATCGAGACTCCAATATATTTGCATTCAGGTGTTAAAGGCCGTTCGTATATAACGAATGCTAGGCAGCATATTGGCTTGTTGGAGGTGGTAAAGATCGATATCAAGAAGTTCTATCCATCGACGACTTCATTGCATATCTACAAATATTTTCATGAAGAAATGCTTTGCTCTAGTGATGTAGCTGGGCTGATCACAAAATTACTTACATACGATAATCACATACCCACTGGTAGTTGCGTTAGTCAGCAGATCGCGTTCTTAGTGCATAAGGGTATGTTTGATGAAATGCAGGCTCTATCTATACATCACGGCATAACGATGACTTGCTATGTAGATGACATCACGTTCTCTGCATCAGATATTCCAGCTGCATTCTTAAATGACATTAAGAAAATTATTAGAAAGACTGGTCTTAAACATCATAAGGAACGAAGGTATACAAAGATTCGTCCAAAATTAATAACTGGTGTCATTGTTACTGATACTGGGATTAGAGTTAGAAATAAGCTTTTAATGAAAATCCATGATGGTTTTGAAAGCCTTAGAGCAGCTGTCAAAAGCGGAGAGGAAGTTAAGCTAGATAGCTTACTTGGTCGAATTAATGCGGCCAATGAGATTAGTGGTGATTTTACTGGTATGAAGAGACGGGCCAAAAGATATGAAGAATTGAAAGTGGATTAATGAGGAGGGACCATGTCTAGCGATTATGAAATTGCGAGACAGGAAACTGTAAATAATCAAAGTTCCAATGCCGAAGCTCATGATAGAGCGATTCTTACTTTGTCGAGTGCATTTTTGGCGCTGTCTGTTTCCTTTCTTCATGATGGATTCAAAGACTATGAGCCTAGGTGTTCAATTTTCCTTTACCTCTCATGGTTTCTTTTTACTGGCGCAATTGTAATTACTGTTTTTAGTTACTCTTATTCTCAACGTACTGCTGACTACAAGCTAAGTACACTTCAAACGTTTTTTAGAGAGGCTGATAAACAGGAAAAAATTAATAATGAAATCATCAGAATGGGGAAGAACGAACGGAAAATGAATGATTGGGCTAGTGCGCTCTTTATTGCTGCTGTTTTGTTCACAGTCATATTTGTAACTATTAACGCAGAGGGAGAAAGAAAGATGGGTCAACATGATATAGGCAGATCGGTGCCTTCAGTCCCTATGCCTACGCAACCAACACCAGCAACGTCTATGCCTGGAAAATCAATTCCTTCTACTCCAGTTCAACCTGCACCGCAGCCAGCACCTCAACCGGTGAAGAAATGAAGGAGGGGCTAGACCTGGAGAAGGCGTACCGATAGGGTTCGTGGATTCGGTTCGGGTTAAGGCTGTCACAAAAGAGTCATATAGGGTGGGGGGTCAAAGAGTTAAATCGGATGGAGAGGGGAGGGGCTAGACAAGCTGGGAAGGATTGGGAAGTTAGGGAGAACTTATGGTCGAGGAAGCTTCGGAATTCTTCAAAGAGATAAGGCTCGCGGTTACTGAGAGACTAACCAGTCCTCTCGTCGGTACTTATTGGATTTCGTGGCTAATTTGGAATTTTAAGTTTGTGCTCATTGTGTTCAGCGGACTGGAAATAATCCAGAAACTGCAATTGATACACGATGAGATGTTTTGGAATGGATGGGGATATTTATGGACCTACGGCGGCCCTACTGCAATGACCTTCCTTTTTATTTTTGTTTATCCCTTCCCGGCCCAAGTTGTTTATGAATTTCGCCTTAAATTTCAACGGCGACTTAGGTTAGTAAGGCAAAGAGTAGAAGACGAGACATTGTTGAGCGCAGAAGATGCAAGGGCTTTGCGCTTAAAAATGCGCGAACATGAACGAAATTTTTCAAATCAACTCGCTGCTGCTGAACAAGAGATTGAGGATTTAAGGAAGGAAAATCTTTCTATCAAGGAACTTAACAATGCTTCCGGAAAGCAATCTTCATCGGTCTATGAGGCTTTAGCAAATGAAGATATATATGGCCAAGTTGCTGTGGATCCATTGTCTGCCCTTGAAACACTGATAATTAATAAGATTGCATCTTCAAACCCTCGGACAGTTAGTGAAGCTCGAATTATTGGGGCAGTTCAGGGTATAGCTAAAAAAATTGGAAAAACTCAGACTAGACTCGAAACACTTGACGCGCTTGATTCTCTTGTTATGCAACGAAAATTTCTAAAGACGGCTGCCGGATTTGATGGAGATAAATATTATTCACTTACGCCATCTGGTGAGAAATTTGCATTGGATAATAATTTCTTTTGAATGCCGCATGAAGAGTGCGTCAGGCGCAATTTCGAAGCTCTAAACTAAGACGCCAATATATTCTGTGGAGGCGGCGCGTCGCTCACGGCCATCCCTGGCCTACCGCGACATTAGTGCATCCCTGCACGTCAATCGAACCCGCGCTTCGCGCTTGTTCGATTCCAACGTCTCAAACCGGCAGGTAATAAAAAGGCCACCCCGAAAGCGGGCGGCCTTTTTATTACCTGTTGGTGGAGGCGGCGGGAATCGAACCCGCGTCCGTAAGTGATCCGCCCTTAGACCTACATGCTTAGCACACGTCTTTGATTTAACTGCCAGCTACCCGACGGGCAGGGAAAACTGTCAGCGATTCCGGTATTTTTAACCGTCCGGCGCCGGATGCACCGTACAGCGGTCTTGTGAGCACGACCTCTGAAGCGCCACCGAAGTGACTCTGGACGCACAAGCACGGCTCCAGTCAGAGGCTAGCCGGGATTAGGCGGCTAGGGCGTAGTTGCTATCGTTCGCAGCTAAGCGTTGTTGCAAGACAGTTTTACGAGGAATCCTGCACCTCGGCATGCACTTCGGGTTTCACGACCCACGTCGAAACCAGGTCGCCCCCAATGCGCTTCTATTCTATCAGTTATGTATATGGGGCCGAATCGGCCCGGATAAAGGGCTAGTGCCGGGTTAAACGGCCTTTTTGGCGTTCCCAATCCCGTTCCTTGATGGCGGCCCGCTTGTCGTGGGCCTGCTTGCCTTTGGCGAGGCCGACTTCGAGCTTGGCGCGGCCCTTGCTCCAGTACATGGCGGTGGGCACGAGGGTGTAGCCCTTGCGTTCGACGGCGCCGATGAGGCGGGCCAGTTCTTCCCGGTGCATGAGCAGCTTGCGGGTGCGGGTCGGGTCCGGATGGATGTGGGTGGAGGCGGTCATGAGCGGGGTGATGAGGGCGCCCAGCAGGTAGGCTTCCCGGTCCTTGATGATCACGTAGCTCTCGGCGATCTGCACCTTGCCGGCCCGCAGGCTCTTCACTTCCCAGCCTTCCAGGGCGATGCCGGCCTCGAAGCGGTCCTCGATGAAGTAGTCGAAGCGCGCGCGCTTGTTGAGCGCGATGGTGGACTGCCCCTTCTTCTTGTCGTCTTCGTCTTTCTTCGCCATGGCGACATTATATAGGGGAGTGACGGGAAGCTGGTCCCGCTGCCACAATATCCGTATGCGGAAAGTCCATAAAAACGCATTGGTCCCTTACAGCGCTGCAGACATGTACGCGCTGGTGAACGACGTGCCGAGCTATCCCGAGTTCCTGCCCTGGTGCCGCGGTGCCGAGGTGCTGGAGCAGTCCCCGACGCTGATGCGCGCGCGGCTGGATCTCGCGCGGGGCCGCTTCAGCAAGAGCTTCACCACCCGCAACCTCTTGGTGCCCAGCCAGGGCATCACCATGACCCTGGAGGACGGCCCCTTCAAGCACCTGGAGGGCCGCTGGCGTTTCTCGGACCTGGGGCCGGAGGGCTCGAAGGTGGAGCTGGACATGGAGTTCCAGTTCGACAGCACGCTCCTGGACCTGGTGGCGGGACCGGTGTTCGAGGACATCTGCAACTCGCTGGTGGATGCCTTCATCCGCCGCGCCACCGAGCTGCATGGCGGCTGAAGCCTCGATCCGGGTGGAGGTCTGCTACGCCCGGGCGGACGTGCAAGCCATGGTGGCGCTGACCTTGCCCACAGGTACCACGGCAGGACAGGCTGCTGAGCGCTCCGGCCTCGCGGCGCGTTTCCCTGAGATCGACCTCGCACGGGATGCATTGGGCCTGCGCGGCAAGCGCGTGGCGCCGGATCAGGTTCTGGAAGAAGGGGACCGGCTTGAGATCCTGCGGCCGCTTACGGCGGATCCCAAGGAGACGCGGCGTCGCCTGGCGGCGCGCGGAAAGACGATGTCGAGTAAAGGCTGACTCAGTTCGAGGGCGGCGCGGGTGAATTGTAGTTATCGCTGTCCGGCAGCTGCGAGGCGTCCTTGATGGTGGGCAGCTGGAGCTGCTCTTCCTTGTTCTTGACCGGCGGCTGGTCGACGCGGGTGACCTTACCGCCATCGAAGTACACGATCACGTGCCAGTCCTGTTCCGGGCGCCCGTCGTTCGGGTTCACGTAGCGCACGTAGTCCCAGCGGTTCGGGTGGAACGGGTCCTGCACCATGGCGCGGCCCAGCACGAACTGCACCTGCGCCATGGTCATGCCCGGCTTCACCTTGGCGATGCTCTCGTCGTCGAGGAAGTTGCCCTGGCGGATCTCCGGCTTGAAGCAGCCGGCGAGGCAGAGGGCGGTGGCGGCGATCAGCAGCAGGGGGCGGGCGCGCATGCGTCTTGGGTTGCGTTGCTTGAAGAGGGGAGCATAATACCTGACCAGCCCCCTCCCAAGCCAGAAAAGCCGTGACCCAAGCCTCCGCCGAGAACCAGGAACTGCGCAACGCCGGCCTCAAGGTCACGCTGCCGCGGGTCAAGATCCTGGAGATCCTGGAGCGCAGCAATCCGCGCCACATCAGCGCGGAGGACATGTACAAGGCGCTCCTGGAGTCGGGGGAGGACATCGGCCTCGCCACCGTGTACCGGGTGCTGACCCAGTTCGAGACCGCCGGCCTCGTGACCCGCCACCATTTCGAGGGCGGCCACTCGGTGTTCGAGCTGAACCAGGGCGCGCACCACGACCACATCCTGTGCGTGAAGTGCGGCCGGGTGGACGAGTTCGTGGACCCTGAGATCGAGTCGCGTCAGAAGAAGATCGCGAGCGCCAAGGGCTACGAGATGACGGACCACTCTCTCTACATCTACGGCATTTGCTCCAACTGCCGTAAGTCCATGAAGTGACCCCCAAAGCTACTGCGCTTGCCATAGCTTCGTTGCGCTTCGGACTCGCAGTAGGTCATGCACATAAGAGTGCACTCCCTCCTGCTCGCCTCGCTCTGGCTGCGCTCGCTACGCTTTGGGGTCGGGTGTGGTTCTTAGCTAGTTTGTAACCCGAGAAATCATTTCCCTGGCGTGTTTGCGGGTCGTTTCCGTGATCTCCACGCCGCCCAGCATCCGCGCCAGTTCTTCCACCTGCGATTTCTTGTCCAAGGGCTCGATCTGGGTGACGGTGCCCTGGCCCTTGGCCTGCTTCGCCACCCGGAAATGCTGGTGGGTCTGGGAGGCCACCTGGGGCAGGTGGGTGACGCAGAGCACCTGGCGCTTGCCGGCCAGGGCCCGCAGCTGCCTCCCTACGATCTCCGCCACGCCGCCGCCGATGCCCGCGTCCACCTCGTCGAAGATCATGGACGGGATCGCCGCCGCCTGGGCCGCCATCACCTGGATGGCGAGGGAGATGCGCGAGAGCTCGCCGCCGGAGGCCACCTTGGCCAGCGGCTTCTCCGGCTGGCCCTTGTTGGCGCTCACCAGGAACTCCACCTGGTCCACGCCCTTGGCGGTGAAGCGTTCCACGTCGGCCGTCACCGCCACGCTGAACTTGCCGCCGGCCATGCCCAGTTCTTGCATGGCGGCCGTGACTTTCTTGCCGAGGTCGGCCGCGGTCTTCACGCGTTTGGCGTGGAGCTCCTCGGCAGCCTTCTTGTAGGAAGCCTCCAGGCGCTTGAGTTCCGCCTCCAGGTCCTGCAGCGCGATGTCGGAGTTCTCCAGGGTCCTGAGTTCCACCTGCAACGCATCGAAGCGTCCCAGGAGGTGCTCCGGTTCGATGCGGTGCTTGCGGGCGAGGTCGTGGATGGAGCCGAGGCGGCTCTCCAGCCACTCCAGGCGCTTGGGATCCATGTCCAGGTCCGCGAGATAGCCGCGTAGCGCGTCGGCTGCCTCGGAGATCTGCACCTCCGCATCCGCCAAGGTGCGGCGGATGGCCTCGAACCTGGGTTCCAGCTCGCTCGTGGCGTCGAGGGCGGCGAGGGCGCGGCTCACCAGCTGGTGCGCGGTGCCTTCCTCGGCTTCGTACAGTGAATCCAGCGTGGCCTGGGCCGTCTCCAGCAGCTTGCCGCCGTGGGCGAGGCGCTTGTGCTCGGCGTCGATGGCCTGCACCTCGCCGGGCTTCAGGGCCAGGGCGGAGAGCTCCGCGACCTGGTGGCGCAGCATCTCGATGCGGGAATCCCGGTCGCCGGCCGCGGCCTTGAGGGTGGCGAGCCGGTCATGGGTGATCTTCCACTCGCCATGCAGCTTGGCGACCGCCTGCAGCAGGTTGGCGTGGTCGCCGTAGCCGTCAAGCAGCGCCATCTGCGCGGCCGGGCGCATCAGGGACTGATGCTCGTGCTGGCCGTGGATGTCCAGCAAGAGCTCGCCGAGTTCCTTGAGGGAGGCGAGGGGCACGCTGCGGCCGTTGATCTGGGCGCGGGAACGGCCGTCCTTGCCCACCACCCGGCGCAGGATGCACTGGCCGTCGTCGGCGAGGTCGTTGTCCTCGAGCCAGGCGGCGGCGTCCTTCGCGTCCCTGAGGTCGAACTCGGCGCTCATCTCGGCTTTCTCGCTGCCGTGGCGCACCACGTCCGCGTCGGCCCGGTCACCCAGCACCAGGCCCAGGGCATCCACCAGGATGGACTTGCCCGCGCCGGTCTCGCCGGTGAGCACGGTCATGCCCGGTTTGAATTCCAGTTCCAGGGTGTCGATGATCGCGAAGTCGCGGATCAGGATGTGCGTCAGCATCGCTTCAGTGCTTGTCGCCGTGATGGTTGGCGCGTCCGCCCCAGTGGAGCTTGGTGCGCAGGATCGTATAGTAATCGTAACCGCGCGGATGGATGAAGGAGAGGCGCTGGCCGGCGCACTTCACCTGCACGCGCGCACCGGTGTCCATGAGTTCCGCATGCTGGCCGTCCCAGGTCACCTGGGCGCGGCCGCCGTGGGTGTCGCCGACGCGGATCTCCACCACGCTCTTGCCCGACACCACGATGGGGCGGTCGCCTAGGGTGTGGGGGCAGATGGGGACGAGCGCGATGGCGTCCATGGCGGGGTGCACGATCGGCCCGCCGCCGGAGAGCGCATAGGCGGTGGAACCGGTGGGCGTCGCCACCACGATGCCGTCCGCCCGGTAAGCGCAGACGAAGTGGCCGTCCACCCAGGTCTCGAACTCGATGAGACGGCCGCCGTCGGACTTGTGCACCACCACGTCGTTGAGCGCCGGGTGCGTGCCGCCGGGTCCGGTGCCCTCCAGCATCAGCCGGTCCTCGCGGCTGTACTCGCCCTTCAGCATGGCGGCGATGTCGTCCTGCACCTGGTCCGGGGTGATGTCCGCGAGGAAGCCGAGCCTGCCGAGGTTCACGCCCAAGAGCGGGATGGGCCGCACCGCCACCGCATGGGCGGCCTTCAGCAGCGTCCCGTCGCCGCCGACCACGATGAGCAGGTCCGCCTTGGCGGCGAGCAGGGCGATGGGCAGGAGCTGGACGCCGCTGCTGACCGGGAGCGCCAGCGCCTCATCCCCATAGACCGTGACCTGGGCTTCGGTGAGTTGCCGGGCGAGCCGGACGGTCATCTCCGTCACCTGCGGGTCGTTGACGCGGCCCATGAGGCCGATGGTGGCAAAGCGGGAAGCCATATGGGGCGGCACGTTAGCATGGGACCCCTTGCAGGCCAACGCCTGGCGGGAGCTTCTGCGGCTAAGTCCTTGACAGGAAAGGGTACAACTGGATAATCCCGCTTTAGCACTCGCCTTAAATGAGTGCCAAGCCACCCTGTAGGCGACATGATCAACGAGAGCCACGACAAGACCCTCAGCGACCGCGCCCAGTACCTGCTCAAGGTGCTGGTGGAGCGCTACATCCGCGACGGCGAACCGGTCGGCTCCCGTACCCTCTCCAAGGATTCCGGCCTCGACCTCAGCCCCGCCAGCATCCGCAACATCATGGCGGACCTGGAGGAGCTGGGGCTCATCGTCTCCCCCCATACCTCCGCCGGGCGCGTCCCCACGGTGAAGGGCTACCGGCTTTTCGTGGATACGCTGCTCAAGGTGAAGCCCCTGGACGAGCAGGAGGTGCGGCTCATGCGCAGCCACCTGGACCCGGCGGAGACCAGCCCGCAGCAGCTGCTCGCTTCCGCCTCGGGGCTCCTCTCCGCCATCACCCGCATGACCGGCGTGGTGACGCTGCCCAAGCGCGAGCAGGCTTCCTGGCGGCACATCGAGTTCATGCCGCTCGCCGACAACCGGGTGCTGGTGATCCTGGTGCTGGTGGATGGCGAGGTGCAGAACCGGGTGCTGCACCTGGAGCGCGGCTACGACGCCGCCGCCCTGCAGCAGATAAGCAACTACCTGAACAGCCACTTCGCCGGGCGCGACCTCTCGGAGCTGCGCCGCGGCCTCCTGAACGAGCTCAACCGCACCCGCGAGTCCATGAACGAGCTGATGCACGCCGCCATCACCATGGCGGACAAGGTGTTCCAGGTCCGCGGCGGCGAGCCCACCTACATGATGGCGGGCGAGACCAACCTCATGGAATTCGCCGAGCTCTCGGACGTGGAGAAGCTCAGGCGCCTGTTCGACGCGTTCAACCACAAGCGCGACATCCTCACGCTGCTGGACAAGTGCATCGCCGCCGAGGGCGTGCAGATCTTCATCGGCGAGGAATCCGGCTACAAGGTGCTGGATGAGGTGAGCGTGGTGAGCGCGCCCTACAGCATGGGCGAAGGCGTGGTGGGGGTGCTGGGCGTGATCGGCCCCACCCGCATGGCCTACGAGCGGGTCATCCCCATCGTGGACGTGACGGCGCGGCTGCTCAGTGCCGCCTTGAACCCCCGGAAATAAGCCCAAGATTCTGGACAGGGGCGGGCAGCATGAGGCTGCCCGCTGCATTTACATGAAATAGGAAGGATGATGGAGCACATGAACGACGAGCAGACCAAGCCTGCCGCAGCACCCGAAGTGGACCCCAACGCGGCCACCTTGGATCCCGTGCAGGCCCTGCAGGCGGCGCTCGCTGTCGCCGAGGCCAAGGCTGTGCAGAACTACGACAGCTACCTGCGCGCCGTGGCGGAGCAGGACAATATCCGCAAGCGCGGCCAGCGCGACCTGGAGCAGGCCCACAAGTTCGGCCAGGACCGCATCCTGGGCGACCTCCTGCCCGTGAAGGACAGCCTGGAGATGGCGTTGCAGTCCCTGGCCGGCAAGCCCGATGCGGCCCCGCTCCTGACCGGTGTGGACATGACCCTGAAGCTCCTGGCCACGGCCCTGGAGAGGCAGGGGGTGAAGGAGGTGAGCCCCGCCAAGGGCGAGGCCTTCAACCCGGAGTTCCATGAGGCCATGGCCACCCAGGAGAGCGCCGAGGTCCCGGCGGACGCGGTCGTCACTACCGTCCAGAAGGGATATGTATTGAACGGCCGGCTGCTCAGGCCGGCGCGGGTATTGGTGGCGCGGACGCCGAAAAGCGCTTGAAAACCCGCGACATACCCCCAGATAGTCAATAACAAATTTCACACCTTTCCGGAGCCAAGACATGAGCAAGATCATCGGCATCGACCTCGGGACCACCAACTCCTGCGTGGCCATCATGGAAGGCGGCAAGCCCCGCGTCATCGAGAACAGCGAGGGTGACCGCACCACGCCGTCCATCGTCGCCTTCACCAAGGAGAACGAGGTGGTGGTGGGCCAGTCGGCCAAGCGCCAGGCGGTCACCAACCCCAAGAACACCCTGTACGCGATCAAGCGCCTCATCGGCCGCAAGTTCAAGGACGACGTGGTGCAGAAGGACGTGGGCATGGTGCCCTACAAGATCGTGGGCGCCGACAACGGCGACGCCTGGGTGGACGTGAACGACAAGAAGATGGCGCCGCCGGAGATCTCCGCGCGCGTGCTCATGAAGATGAAGAAGACCGCCGAGGACTACCTGGGCGAGCCCGTCACCGAGGCGGTCGTGACCGTGCCTGCCTACTTCAACGACTCCCAGCGCCAGGCCACCAAGGACGCCGGCAAGATCGCCGGGCTGGAAGTGAAGCGCATCATCAACGAGCCGACCGCGGCCGCACTCGCCTACGGCATGGACAAGGTCAAGGGCGACCGCAAGATCGCTGTGTATGACCTGGGTGGCGGCACCTTCGACGTGTCCATCATCGAGATCGCGGAAGTGGACGGCGAGCACCAGTTCGAGGTGCTGGCCACCAACGGCGACACCTTCCTGGGCGGCGAGGACTTCGACAAGCGCATCATCGACTTCATCGCCGACGAGTTCCGCAAGGAGCAGGGCATCGACGTGCGCAGCGATCCGCTGGCCATGCAGCGTCTCAAGGAGGCTGCCGAGAAGGCCAAGATCGAGCTCAGCTCTAACCAGCAGACCGAGGTGAACCTGCCGTACATCACGGCCGACGCCTCCGGTCCCAAGCACCTCAACGTGAAGCTGACCCGCGCCAAGCTCGAGTCGCTGGTGGGCGATCTCATCAGCAAGACCGTCGAGCCCTGCCGCATCGCGCTCAAGGACGCCGGCCTTTCGGCCTCCGACCTGCAGGACGTGATCCTGGTGGGCGGCCAGACCCGCATGCCCAAGGTGCAGGAGACGGTGAAGGAGTTCTTCGGCCGCGAGCCGCGCAAGGACGTGAACCCGGACGAGGCGGTGGCCGTGGGCGCCGCGATCCAGGCCGGCGTGCTCAAGGGCGACGTCAAGGACGTGCTGCTGCTGGACGTGACCCCGCTGTCGCTGGGCATCGAGACCCTGGGCGGCGTCATGACCAAGCTGATCGAGAAGAACACCACCATCCCCACCAAGGCCTCGCAGACCTTCTCCACCGCCGAGGACAACCAGACCGCGGTGACCGTGCACGTGCTGCAGGGTGAGCGCGAGATGGCGCGCGACAACAAGTCGCTGGGCCGCTTCGACCTCGCGGACCTGCCGACCGCCCCGCGCGGCGTGCCGCAGATCGAGGTGAGCTTCGACATCGACGCGAACGGCATCCTCAACGTGTCCGCCAAGGACAAGGCCACCGGCAAGGCGCAGTCCATCGTCATCAAGGCCTCCTCGGGCCTCAGCGACGACGAGGTCAAGCGCATGATCAAGGACGCCGAGGCCCACGCCGAGGAGGACCGCAAGCAGCGCGAGATCGTGGATGCCCGCAACCAGGCGGACGCCCTGATCCATGCCGCCGAGAAAGGCATGTCAGAGTTGGGTGACAAGGTCTCCGGCGAGGAGCGCGCGGCCATCGAGTCCGCGGTGCAGGACCTCAAGGCCGTGCTCAAGAACGACGACAAGGCGGTGATCGAAGCCAAGGCCAAGGCCCTGGCGGACGCTTCCGGCAAGATGGCCGAGCGCCTCTACGCCGCCAAGAACGAGGCGGGTGCCGCACAGCCGGGTCAGCAGGGCCCTGGCGCAGGCCAGAGCGGCGGCAAGGACGACGTGGTGGACGCGGAGTTCGAAGAGGTCAAGAAGGACAAGTAAGTCCCGGCCGCGTCCGGACGAGAACTGAAACATCGCGCCGGGACCCGTCATGCACGGGCCCCGGCGCGGCACTGTTGGAGGAGCAGCAACTTGCAACCGATGGGCACAGGCAGGATGGAAGCCTTCAGCGACGGGGTGCTCGCCGTCATCATCACCATCATGGTGCTGGAGATGAAGGTGCCCGAGGGCGGCACTCTCGCCGCGCTCGAGTCGGTGCTGCCCGTGTTCCTGGTGTACGTGCTGAGTTTCATCAACATCGGCCTCTACTGGAACAACCACCATCACCTGCTGCACGCCGCGCAGCGCATCAACGGGCGCGCCATGTGGGCGAACCTGCACCTCCTGTTCTGGCTCTCGCTGGTGCCCTTCGTCACCGGCTGGATGGGCGAGAACCACTTCTCGGCGGTGCCGACGGCGCTCTACGGCGCTGTATTGCTGATGGCGGCCGTCGCCTACACGCTGTTGCAGAACTCCCTCATGGCGACCGAGGGGCAGCGCGGCGCCTTGAAGCGCGCCGTGGGTGACGACTTCAAGGGCAAGCTCTCCCTCGTCTGCTACGTGCTGGCGATCCCGCTGGCGTTCGTGCACCAGGCCATCTCCGACCTCCTGTATGTGGCGGTGGCGGTGATGTGGCTGATGCCGGACCGGCGCATCGAACGGGTGACACCGGCATGAGCAAGCGCGACTACTACGAGGTGCTGGGCGTGAAGCGCGGCGCGGACGAGGCCGAGATCAAGAAGGCCTACCGCCGCCTCGCCATGAAGCACCATCCGGACCGTAACCCCGGCGACAAGCAGTCGGAGGAGCACTTCAAGGAGGCCAAGGAGGCCTATGAGGTCCTCACCGACGCCAAGAAGAAGGCGGCCTACGACCAGTTCGGCCACGCCGGCGTGGATGCCCACGCGGCCGGCGCGCGCGGTCCCGGCGGCGCGGGTTTCGACCCCAACGACATCTTCGGTGACATCTTCGGCGAGGCCTTCGGCGACATCTTCTCCGGCGGCCGCCGCGGCGGCGGTCAGCGGGTATACCGCGGCGCCGACCTGCGCTACGGGCTGGAACTGACCCTGGAGCAAGCGGTGTCCGGCGACACCGTCACCGTGCAGGTGCCGACCCTCGCGAGCTGCGAGGTCTGCCACGGCAGCGGCGCCAAGCCCGGCAGCCAGCCCACCACCTGCAGCACCTGCGGCGGGCGTGGGCAGGTGCGCATGCAGCAGGGCTTCTTCACGGTGCAGCAGACCTGCCCGCGCTGCCGCGGCACCGGCAAGATGATCTCGGATCCCTGCGGCAACTGCCACGGCCAGGGACGCGTCGAGAAGGAGAAGACCCTGTCGGTGAAGATCCCGGCGGGCGTGGATAACGGCGACCGCATCCGCCTCTCCGGCGAGGGCGAGGCGGGGCCCAACGGCGGGCCGGCGGGCGACCTCTACGTGGAGATCAGCGTCGAGCCCCACGAGATCTTCAGCCGCGACGGCGCCGACCTCGCCTGCGAGGTGCCGGTGTCCTTCGTGACCGCGTCACTGGGCGGCGAGATCGAGGTGCCGACCCTGGGCGGCAGCGTCTCCCTCAAGATCCCGGCCGAGACCCAGACCGGCAAGGTGTTCCGCCTGCGGGGCAAGGGCGTGAAGCCCGTGCGCGGCGGCGGCACCGGCGACCTCCTGTGCCGCGTCGAGGTGGAGACGCCGGTGAACCTGAACAAGGAGCAGAAGGAACTGCTCAAGAAGTTCGACGCCGCCCTGAAGGCGGATGGCGGCAAGCATTCTCCCAAGGAGCAGGGCTGGCTGGAGAGCGTCAAAAAGTTCTTCAGGGAGAAGGCGTGAGCGCGCCGGTCCGCATCGCGCTCCTGGGTGCCGCCGGCCGCATGGGCCAGGCGGTACTGGAGGCAGGCGGAGGGCGCCCGGATATCAAGTTCACCGCCGCGCTGGTGAAAGCCGGAAGCTCCGCGCATGGCAAGACCTCCCACGGGCTGAGCTATGGCAGCGATCTGGCTGAAGCCTTATCTGATGCCGATGTGCTGCTGGATTTCTCCCTGCCCGAGTCCACCGGCGAGGCCCTGGAAGCCTGTCTCGCGGCGGGCAAGCCCCTCGTCACCGGCGTCACCGGCATGGACGAGGCGCTCAAGCTGCGGCTCAAGGCGGCGGGAGAGCGCATCCCGGTGCTGGCGGCGCCCAACATGAGCCTGGGGGTGGCGCTGCTCACCCGCATGGCGGAGCAGGCGGCGCGGGTGCTGGGCCCGGACTTCGACATCGAGGTGGCTGAAGCTCACCACAAGCATAAGAAGGATGCCCCCTCGGGCACGGCCCTGGCCTTGGCGGACGTCATGGCCCGGGCGCGGGGCACGGGTCCCGTGGACAAGCGCCTGGAACGGCAGGGCGCGCGTGCGCCGGGCAGCATCGGTTTCTCGGTGGTCCGGGCCGGGGACATCGTCGGCGAACACACGGTGCTCTTCGCCGGTGCCGGCGAAAGGCTGGAGCTCAGCCACCGGGCCCAGAGCCGCGCCACCTTCGCCCAGGGCGCCCTGCGCGCCGCCGTCTGGATCGCCGGCCGTCCCGCCGGTTCCTATACGCTCACCGACACGCTCGCCTGACAGAAAATCGCGCCAGGGCGTAGACGCTCGCCGCGCGCATCCGTTAAAATTAACAAGTTTTGTTGTACGGGGGTGTCCTTGGAACATCCAGCCATCCTGGCCCTTGCGGACGGTACGATATTCCGGGGCATTTCCATTGGTGCGGCGGGTTCCACGACCGGCGAGGTGGTGTTCAACACCGCCATGACCGGGTACCAGGAGATCCTCACCGACCCCTCGTACTCCCGTCAGCTCGTCACGCTCACCTATCCCCACATCGGCAACACCGGCGTCAACGATGCCGACCGCGAGTCCGCGCGCGTGATGGCCGCCGGCCTCATCATCCGCGACCTGCCGCTGGCCATGAGCAGCTGGCGCGCGAAGGACACCCTGGACGGGCACCTGAAGCGCGAGAACATCGTCGCCATCTCCGGCATCGACACCCGCAAGCTCACGCGCCTGCTGCGCACCCAGGGTGCCCAGAACGGCTGCATCCTGGCCGGCGCCAAGGTGGACGAGGCGGAGGCGCTGAAGCAGGCGCGGGCGTTCCCGGGCCTGAAGGGCATGGACCTTGCCAAGGTGGTGAGCACCACCAAGCCCTACGAGTTCAAGCAGGGTACCTGGCGGCTCGAGACCGACAGTTGCCCCACCGTGGACGGCGGCCGCTTCCACGTGGTGGCCTACGACTACGGCGTGAAGCACAACATACTGCGCATCCTCGTGGACCACGGCTGCCGCGTGACGGTGGTGCCGGCCCAGATGCCCGCGCAGGAGGCCCTGGCCCTGAAGCCGGACGGCATCTTCCTCGCCAACGGCCCCGGCGACCCGGAGCCCTGCGATTACGCCATCGCCGCCATCCGCGAGCTCCTCACCACCGGCATCCCGGTGTTCGGCATCTGCCTCGGCCACCAGCTGCTCGGCCTCGCCAGCGGCGCCAAGACCGTGAAGATGAAGTTCGGCCACCACGGCGGCAACCATCCGGTCATCGACCTCGATACCGGCCGGGTCATGATCTCCAGCCAGAACCACGGCTTCGCGGTGGACGAGGCCACGCTGCCTTCCAACCTGCGCGCCACCCACCGCTCGCTGTTCGACGGCACGCTGCAGGGTGTGGAACGGACCGACTGCGAGGCCTTCAGTTTCCAGGGGCACCCCGAGGCGAGCCCCGGACCCCACGACGTGAAGCCGCTGTTCGAGCGCTTCGTGCGCGCCATGTCCGCGCGCGCCGGGCGCAAGGACAAGGCCGTCGCGACGGGCTGACATCTATCGGTGATGGGACGGGCAGGGCGGTGATCATCAGGCTGCCCCGGCCGTCACGCGCCTGAACCAGGAGTCGAGAGCAGACATGCCGAAGCGCACAGACATCAAGAGCGTGCTCATCATCGGCGCGGGGCCCATCGTCATCGGCCAGGCCTGCGAATTCGATTATTCCGGCGCCCAGGCCTGCAAGGCCCTGCGCCAGGAGGGCTACCGGGTCATCCTGGTGAACTCCAACCCCGCGACCATCATGACCGACCCGGAGATGGCCGACGCCATATATATAGAGCCGATCCACTGGACCACCCTGGCCCGCATCATCGAGAAGGAGCGCCCGGACGCGCTGCTTCCCACCATGGGCGGGCAGACCGCGCTCAACTGCGCCCTGGACCTGGTGAGGGAAGGGGTGCTGGCGAAGCACAAGGTGGAGATGATCGGCGCCTCCCGCGAGGCCATCGACATGGCCGAGGACCGCGACCAGTTCCGCCGCGCCATGCGCGAGATCGGGCTGGAGACGCCGCGTGCCGGCCTCGCCCACAACATGGAGGAGGCGCTCGCCGTGCAGGCGGAGATCGGCTTCCCCACCATCATCCGTCCCTCGTTCACGCTCGGCGGCTCCGGCGGCGGCATCGCCTACAACCGCGACGAGTTCGTGGAGATCTGCGAGCTCGGCCTCGACCTCTCGCCCACCAACGAGCTACTCATCGAGGAATCGGTGCTGGGCTGGAAGGAGTTCGAGACCGAGGTGGTGCGGGACAAGAACGACAACTGCATCATCGTCTGCACCATCGAGAACCTGGACCCGATGGGCGTCCACACCGGCGACTCCATCACCGTGGCGCCGGCCCAGACCCTCACCGACAAGGAATACCAGATCCTGCGCGACGCGTCCCTCGCGGTGCTGCGCAAGATCGGCGTGGAGACGGGCGGTTCCAACGTCCAGTTCGGGATCAACCCGAAGGACGGGCGCATGGTGGTGATCGAGATGAACCCGCGCGTGTCGCGCTCATCCGCGCTCGCCTCCAAGGCTACCGGTTTCCCGATCGCCAAGGTGGCGGCGAAACTGGCGATCGGCTACACGCTAGACGAACTCAAGAACGAGATCACCGGCGGCGCCACGCCGGCCTCCTTCGAGCCCAGCATCGATTACGTGGTCACCAAGGTGCCGCGCTTCACCTTCGAGAAGTTCCCCCAGGCGGAGCCGCGCCTCTCCACCCAGATGAAGTCGGTGGGCGAGGTGATGGCCATGGGGCGCACCTTCCAGGAGTCGCTGCACAAGGCGCTGCGCGGCCTCGAGACCGGTGCCGACGGCTTCAACGAGAAGATCGCCGACTTCAAGGCGCCGGGCGCCATGGACATGCTGCGCCACGAGCTGCGCGCCGCGGGGCCCGACCGGCTCTGGTACGTGGCGGACGCGTTCCGCGCGGGACTCACGCTAGAGGGCATCCACGCGCTCTCGCACATCGATCCCTGGTTCCTGGCCCAGATCGAGGACCTGCTGAAGGAAGAGCAGGCGATCAAGTCGGGCGGCCTCAAGGCCCTGGATGCCGCGCGCCTGCGCGCGCTCAAGCGCAAGGGTTTCGCCGACAGCCGCATCGCCAGGCTCACGGGTTCCAGGGAATCCGAGGTGCGTGCGCTGCGTCTCAAGCACGGCATCCGCCCGGTCTACAAGCGCGTGGACTCCTGCGCCGCCGAGTTCGCCTCCGCCACCGCCTACATGTACTCCACCTACGACGAGGAGTGCGAGGCGGAGCCCTCACAGCGCCAGAAGATCATGGTGCTGGGCGGCGGGCCAAACCGCATCGGCCAAGGCATCGAGTTCGACTACTGCTGCGTGCACGCGGCGCTGGCCCTGAAGCAGGACGGCTTCGAGACCATCATGGTCAACTGCAACCCGGAGACGGTCTCGACCGACTACGACACCTCCGACCGCCTGTATTTCGAGCCGCTCACCTTCGAGGACGTGATGGAGATCATCGACCTCGAAAGACCTAAGGGCGTGATCGTGCAATTCGGCGGCCAGACGCCGTTGAAACTCGCCCGCGCCCTCGAGGCCGCCGGGGCACCCATCATCGGCACCACGCCGGATTCCATCGACCTCGCCGAAGACCGGGAGCGGTTCTCGAAGCTCGTGGACGAGCTCAAGCTGCGCCAGCCGCCGGCCCGCACCGCCCGCAACGAGGAGGAGGCCGTCAGGCTCTCCAAGGACGTGGGCTTCCCGCTGATGGTGCGCCCCAGCTACGTGCTGGGCGGCCGCGCCATGGAGGTGGTGTTCAACGAGGACGACCTGCGCGGCTACATCCGCAACGCGGTGAAGGTCTCCAACGATTCGCCGGTGCTGATGGACAGGTTCCTCGAAGCTGCCACCGAGGTCGACGTGGACGCCCTCTCGGACGGGGAGCAGGTGCTCATCGCCGGCATCATGGAGCACGTGGAGCAGGCCGGCGTGCACTCGGGCGACTCCAGTTGCTCGCTGCCCCCCAACAGCCTGAGCGAGGCGCTGCAGGCGGAGATCCGCAAGCAGGTGGTGGAGCTGGCGAAGGCCCTCAAGGTCGTCGGCCTCATGAACATCCAGTTCGCCATCCAGCAGGACAAGGTCTACATCCTGGAGGTGAACCCGCGCGCCTCCCGCACCGCGCCCTTCGTCTCCAAGGCCGTCGGTGTGCCGCTCGCCAAGGTGGCGGCCCGCTGCATGGCCGGCAAGAGCCTCAAGGCCCAGGGCATCCAGGCCATCCCGGTGCCGCGCTACTTCGCGGTCAAGGCGCCGGTGTTCCCGTTCATCAAGTTCCGCGGCGCCGACCCCATCCTGGGCCCCGAGATGAAATCCACCGGCGAGGTCATGGGGGCGGGGCTCACCTTCGGCGAGGCCTATGCCAAAGCCCAGTTCGCTGCGGGTATCATCATCCCCAGGGGCGGCAAGGCGCTGATCTCGGTGCGCGAGCAGGACAAGCCGGCGGCGGTGAACCTGGCGCGCGACCTCAAGAGCCGCGGTTTCACCCTGGTGGCGACCCACGGCACCGCGGCGGCGATCCGCGCGGCGGGCGTGGCCTGCGAGGGCGTGAACAAGGTGCGCGAGGGGCGGCCGCACGTGGTGGACATGATCAAGAACGACGAGCTCTCGCTCATCGTCAACACCACCGAGGGCAAGCAGGCGATCCTGGAGTCCTTCTCCATCCGCCGCGAGGCGGTGGGGCACAAGGTGACTTACTACACGACCATCAAGGCCGCCCAGGCCACGGTGGTCGCCCTGGATCATCTGGACGAGGCGGGCGTGAACAAGCTGCAGGACCTGCACAGGGAGTGGGTGACATGAGCAAGGTTCCCTTGACCGTGCGCGGCGCGGAGCGCCTGCGCGAGGAACTGAAGCGGCTGAAGGGCGTGGACCGGCCGAAGGTCATCCAGGCCATCGCCGAGGCGCGCGCCCACGGCGACCTCAAGGAGAACGCCGAGTACCACGCGGCGCGCGAGCAGCAGGGCTTCATCGAGGGCCGCATCCAGGACATCGAGGGCAAGCTCGGCAACGCCGAGATCATCGACGTCAGCCAGATCAACGCGAACGGCAAGGTGATCTTCGGCGCGACGGTGCAGCTCGCCGACGAGGACAGCGGCAACGAGGTGACCTACCAGATCGTGGGCGAGGACGAGGCCGACATCAAGGCGGGGCGCATCTCCATCGGCTCGCCGATCGCGCGCGGACTGATCGGCAAGGAGGAGGGCGACGTGGTCACCATCCGCACGCCGGCCGGCGAGAAGCAGTTCGAGATCGTCGAGGTGAAGTACGAGTAGCGGCCGACGCTGCGCTCTTGATCTATCGCAAACCGGTCATCCTGACCGGCTGCTCATCGAAAACCGAAAGCGCAGCTTCCGGTTTTCTCCGCGTCGCGCCGGTACATCCCTGTACCGGGACAGCGGCGGTTACTTAGGCAGTTCTATCTTGGGTTTCTTCGTGTTCTTTTTATACAGCAGCGCCATGTTTCCGACCCTCTGCACCAAGGTAGCCTTGGTAGCCGCGCACAGGCGCTCGATGAGGCGGTCGCGCTCCTCGCGGTCTTCGGCCGCCACCTTCACCTTGATGAGCTCGTGGAAGAGCAGCTGCGCTTCCACTTCCTTGATGAGGTTCTGGGTGAGGCCCGGGTTGCCGCTGCGCGCCTTGGGCTCCAGCTTGTGGGCCAGGCCGCGCAGGTATTTCTTCTGCTTCTCGCTGAGTTCCATGGCGCGCATTGTAACAGCGGTGACCTATGCCTAAGCGGAGCAAGAGCAGCTCCCGCTGGCTGCAGGAGCACTTCAAGGACACCTACGTGAAGAAGGCGCACCAGACCGGTGCGCGTTCCCGCGCGGTGTTCAAGCTGGAGGAGATCCAGAAGCGCGACCGACTGTTGAAGCCGGGCATGACGGTCGTGGACCTGGGCGCGGCGCCCGGCGGCTGGAGCCAGTTCGCCGCCAAGACCCTCGCCGGCAAGGGCCGGGTGGTGGCGCTGGACATCCTCCCCATGCCCGGGCTCGAGGGGGTGGACTTCATCCAGGGGGATTTCACCCAGGACGAAGTGTTACAGGCCCTCCGGGACCGCCTCCAGGGCGGCCAAGTTGACCTTGTGCTCTCGGATATCGCCCCCAACATGAGTGGTGTGGGCGACGTGGACCAGGCCCGCGCCATGCACTTGGCGGAGCTGGCCCTGGAGTTCGCCCGCGAGGCCCTGAAGCCGGGAGGCAGCTTCCTGGTGAAGGTGTTCCAGGGGCAGGGTTTCCAGGAGTACATGAAGGCCCTGAGGGCCGATTTCGCCGAGGTGGCCGCGCGCAAGCCCAGCGCCTCCCGGGCCCGTAGCCCGGAGGTGTATTTGCTGGCGAGAAACTACCGGCGCTAGACTGTGTCTCATGTGGTGTCAGGCCTTAGGGGGCCCGGCAGCACCCAAAGAGGTAACCGCTTTGAACGATTTCGCGCGCAATCTGCTGATCTGGGTCGTGATCGCCTTGGTGGTGCTCGCCGTGCTGAACAGCTTCGGCCCGAGCTCCGCCAAGACCAAGGCAGTGACCTATTCCGATTTCCTGACCTCGGTGCAGCAGGGCAACATCAAGAGCGTGAGCTTCGACGGTGAAGTCATCACCGGCGCCTACAACAACGGCGGCAACTTCAGCACCTACAGCCCGGTGAGCGACTTCGCGCCGCTCATCGAGGAGCTGCGCAAGGACGACAACGGCGTGCAGATCGAGGCCAAGCCGCCCGAGCAGTCCTGGTTCCTGCCGGCGCTGCTCTCGTTCGGTCCCATCATCGGGCTCATCATCTTCTGGTTCTACATGATGCGGCAGATGCAGGGCGGCGGCGGACGCGGCGCCATGTCCTTCGGCAAGAGCCGCGCGCGCATGCTGGGCGAGGACCAGGTCAAGATCACCTTCAACGACGTGGCCGGCGTCGAGGAGGCCAAGGAGGAGGTCGCGGAGCTCGTGGAGTTCCTGCGCGACCCCGGCAAGTTCCAGAAGCTGGGCGGGCGCATCCCGCGCGGCGTGCTGATGGTGGGCTCACCCGGCACCGGCAAGACCCTGCTCGCCAAGGCCATCGCCGGCGAGGCCAAGGTGCCGTTCTTCAGCATCTCGGGCTCCGACTTCGTCGAGATGTTCGTCGGCGTCGGCGCCTCGCGCGTGCGCGACATGTTCGAGCAGGCCAAGAAGCACGCGCCCTGCATCATCTTCATCGACGAGATCGACGCGGTCGGGCGCCACCGCGGCGCCGGCCTCGGCGGCGGCCACGACGAGCGCGAGCAGACCCTCAACCAGCTGCTGGTGGAGATGGATGGCTTCGAGGGCAGCGAGGGCGTGATCGTCATCGCCGCCACCAACCGCCCGGACGTGCTCGACCCGGCGCTGCTGCGCCCGGGCCGCTTCGACCGCCAGGTGGTGGTGCCGCTGCCGGACGTGCGCGGCCGCGAGCAAATCCTCAAGGTGCACATGCGCAAGGTGCCGGTGGGCGACGACGTGAAGCCCGCCATCATCGCGCGCGGCACTCCCGGCTTCTCCGGCGCGGACCTCGCCAACCTGGTGAACGAGGCGGCGCTGTTCGCCGCGCGCGCCAACCGCCGCACCGTGAGCATGGATGAGTTCGAGAAGGCCAAGGACAAGCTCATGATGGGCGCCGAGCGGCGCTCCATGGTGATGGGCGAAGACGAGAAGAAGCTCACCGCCTACCATGAGTCCGGGCATGCCATCGTCGGCCGGCTGGTACCGGACCACGATCCCGTATACAAGGTGAGCATCATCCCGCGCGGCCGCGCCCTGGGCGTGACCATGTTCCTGCCGGAGGACGACAGATACAGCTACAGCAAGCGCCGCCTGGAGAGCCAGCTGTCCAGCCTGTTCGGCGGACGCGTGGCCGAGGAGCTGATCTTCGGCGCCGAGTCCGTGACAACCGGCGCCTCCAACGACATTGAGCGCGCCACCGCCATCGCGCGCAACATGGTCACCAAGTGGGGCCTGTCCGACAAGCTCGGGCCGCTGTCCTACGACGAGGAGGATGGCGAGGTGTTCCTCGGCCATTCCGTCACGCGCCACAAGAACATCTCCGGCGATACCCAGCGGGCGATCGACGTGGAGGTGCGCGACATCATCGAGCGCAACTACCAGCGCACCCGCGGCCTGCTGCAGGAGAACACCGCGAAGCTGCACACCATGGCGCAGGCGCTCATGAAGTACGAGACCATCGACGCCGAGCAGATCGACGACATCATGGCCGGACGCGAGCCGCGCCCGCCGGACGGCTGGAGCGACGCAGACCATGGCGGCGGCACGGCCACCGCGCCCGTCAAGGGCAAGGTCATCGCGCCGCCGGAGCCGGGCCCCGACGAGGGCGGCCTGACGCCGGCCAGCCAGCACTGACAGATACGCTTCGCTTCACATGACACGGGCCGGTATCCTTGGGGATACCGGCCTTTTTTCAGCCTGGAGACCTGCTTGAAGCTCAAGCTGGGCAACGCCGAACTCGACCTCTCCCAGCCGCGCATCATGGGCGTGCTGAACCGCACGCCTGATTCCTTCTCCGACGGCGGCCGCTACGTGGATTTCGACGCGGCGCTGGAGCAGGCCGAGCGCATGGTGAAGGAGGGCGCCGACCTCATCGACGTGGGTGGGGAGTCCACCCGCCCCGGCGCGGAAGAGGTGACGCTCGCCGAAGAACTGGACCGGGTGATCCCGCTCATCGAGAAGCTGTGGAGCCGACTCGGGGTGCTCGTCTCGGTGGACACGTCCAAGCCGGAGGTGATGCGCTCCGCCATCGGCGAAGGCGCGGCGATGGTCAACGACGTGTGCGCGCTGCGCCGTGCCGGCGCGGTGGAGATCGTGGCCGGCTCCGGCGCGGCGGCGTGCCTCATGCACATGCAGGGCGAGCCGCGCACCATGCAGAAAGACCCGCAGTACAAGGATGTCACCGCCGAGGTGAAGGCGTTCCTGAAGGAGCGGGCCGGGACGCTGGAGGCGGCGGGCGTTCCGCCCGAGCGCATCGTGCTGGACCCGGGATTCGGCTTCGGCAAGAACCTTGAACATAATCTCACGCTGCTCAAGCGCCTTCCTGACATCGCGGCCCTGGGCTACCCGGTGCTGGTGGGCCTGTCGCGCAAGTCCATGATCGGCGCGCTCACGGGCGGCAAGGCCACCGACGACCGGCTGCACGGCAGCGTCTCGGCGGCGGTGATCGCCGTGCAGAACGGCGCACACATCGTGCGCTGCCACGATGTCGCACCGACGGTGGAAGCTCTCAAAGTCGCGCATGCTGCGCGGCGCTAGATGTTAGAATCGTGACATGAACCGCAGATACTTCGGTACCGACGGCGTGCGCGGCCGCGTGGGCAGCGCGCACATGAACGCGGAGTTCGTGCTGCGCCTCGGCAGGGCCGCCGGCAAGGTGCTGGCCAAGCGCGCGCCGGGCGGAGAGAGCACGGTGCTCGTCGGCAAGGACACGCGCATCTCCGGCTACATGTTCGAGTCGGCGCTGGAGGCGGGGCTCTCCGCCGCCGGCGTGCACACGCGCCTCTTGGGCCCGCTGCCGACGCCGGCCATCGCTTACCTCACCCGTAGCCTCGGGGCCCACGCCGGCATCGTCATCAGCGCCTCCCACAACCCGTATTACGACAATGGCATCAAGTTCTTCTCCGCCGACGGACGCAAGCTGCCGGACGAAGTGGAGATGCAGATCGAGGCCGAGCTTGACAGGCCCTTCGAGACGGTGGAATCGGTGGAGCTCGGCAACGCCAAGCGCATCGCCGACGCGCCGTCCCGCTACGTGGAGTTCTGCAAGTCCACCGTGCCCTACGGCCTCAAGCTCGCCGGGCTGAAGGTCGTGCTGGACTGCGCCCACGGCGCCACCTACAAGGCCGCGCCCGGCGTGTTCGAGGACCTGGGCGCCAGGCTCACCTGCATCGGCGTGAACCCGGATGGGCTCAACATCAACCAGGACTGCGGCTCCACCTATCCCGAGACGCTGCGGGCCAAGGTGCGGGAGCTGAACGCGGACTTCGGCATCGCCTTCGACGGCGACGGCGACCGGGTGATGATGGTGGACCACAAGGGCGGGATCGTGGACGGCGACGAACTGCTCTACATCATCGCCATGGCCCGCAAGGCCGAGGGCACGCTGAAGGGCCCCGTGGTGGGCACGCTCATGAGCAACCTCGGCCTGGAGCAGGCGCTCCAGCGCGAGGGCGTGTCCTTCTGCCGCGCCGCGGTGGGCGACCGCTATGTGCTGGCCATGATGGAAGAGCGGGGCGGCGTGCTGGGCGGGGAGAACTCCGGCCACATCGTGTGCCTGGACCGCGCCACCACCGGCGACGGCATCGTGGCGGCGCTGCAAGTGCTGCAGGCACTGCACGTCTCCGGCAAGACCCTGGCGGACGCTCGCGCGCCGGTGCAGAAGTACCCGCAAGTGCTGGTGAACGTGAAGACCCCGGCGCGGGTGGACCTCAAGGTCCCGGGCATCCAGGCCGCGGTCTCATCGGTGGAGAAGAAGCTGGATGGCCGGGGCCGGGTGCTGTTGCGCGCTTCGGGCACCGAGCCCGTGGTGCGGGTCATGGTGGAGGGGGAGGAGTCCGGGACCGTGACCGCCCTGGCCGAGGACATCGCCGCCGCGGTGCGCAGCGCCGCCGGCGTCTAGGGACCGCCTCCTTCTATATAGGAGGGCCGGTCATTTGATTTCTTGGGCCCCCGCCAGTAAAGTGCGCGCCGCGTGACCGGCCGGGGAGGCCGGCGGACCCCCTAAGGATCAAGCACATGCGCCAGCCCCTGGTCGCCGGCAACTGGAAGATGAACGGCAGCCGCGACAGCGCGGTGAAGCTCGCCGACGCCATCCTGCAGGGTCCCGACCGCGCCTCTGCCGAGGTGCTGCTCTGCCCCCCGTTCGTGTACCTCGCCGACGTGGCCCGCGTGCTCAAGGGCAGCGGTGTCGCGCTCGGCGCGCAGGACCTCTGCGCCGAGGACAACGGCGCCTTCACCGGCGAAGTCTCGGGTGTCATGCTCAAGGACTTCGACTGCGGCTACGCCATCGTCGGTCACTCCGAGCGGCGCGCGCTGTTCGGCGAGAACGATGAGCTCACGGCCCGCAAGTTCATGGCTGCCCAGAAGGCCGGCCTCACCCCCATCCTCTGCGTGGGCGAGACCCTGGCCGAGCGCGAGGCCGGCACCACCCCGGCGGTAGTGAGCCGCCAGCTCAAGGCCGTGCTGGACGCCGCCGGCATCGCTGCCTTCGCCCGGGCCGTGGTGGCCTATGAGCCGGTCTGGGCCATCGGCACCGGCCGCACCGCCAAGTCCGACCAGGCGCAGGAGGTGCATGCCCTGATCCGCGGCCTGCTCGCGGCCGAGGATGCTAAGATAGCCGCCGCGACGCGCCTCCTCTATGGCGGCAGCGTCAAGGCCGCCAACGCCGCGGAACTGTTCGGCATGCCGGACATCGACGGCGGACTGGTGGGCGGCGCCTCGCTGGATGCCAGGGAATTCCTCGCCATCTGCGCCGCCGCGGCCTGAACCGAACAACCTGATCGAGTCATCCCATGCTGTACAACCTGCTCACCATCGCCCTGGTCTTCGTGGCCGTGTTCCTGATCCTGTTGATCCTGCTGCAGCAGGGCAAGGGCGCCGATGCCGGCGCCGCCTTCGGCAGCGGCTCTTCCGGCACGGTATTCGGCGCCGCCGGTTCCGGCGGCTTCCTGAGCCGGCTCACTTGGGGCCTCGCGTTCGTGTTCTTCGTGCTGGCGCTCGGCATGGCGTATATGGCGCGACACACCAGCACCGCGCCGCAGAGCATCGTGGAGCAGGCACAGCAGACGCAGTCGCCCGCGCCCGGCACCGCCGCTCCGGCGACGCCGAGCCCGGCTCCCGCCGCCGGAACGCACTGAACACGACTTCCCGGCATCGCTTTTAGGGTCCCCGATACGTTAAAATTGCCCGGCTTTGCGCAGGCCGGCCGACTGCCTGCGCGGGTTTTTGGATTCGCCGACGTGGTGGAATTGGTAGACACGCTACTTTGAGGTGGTAGTGGAGAAATCCGTGGAGGTTCGAGTCCTCTCGTCGGCACCAGGATCCCTTTAGTTTTCATCGATGCGGCGCGGCCCGCCCCAAGGGGCCCGCAGCGGCTTTCACCCCAGGATGGAGAGCATGCTCGCGAACTACGTCCCGATCCTGATCTTCCTCGTCGGCGGCCTGCTCTTCGGCTGCGTGCTGCTCGGTGCCGGGTTCGTGGCCAGCAGCCTGCTCGGCAACCGCAAGCCCAACGCCGAGAAGGAGTCGCCCTACGAGTGCGGCTTCGATCCCTTCGAGGACACGCGCAAGCAGTTCGACGTGCGCTACTACCTCGTCGCCATCCTGTTCATCATCTTCGATCTCGAGATCGCCTTCCTGTTCCCCTGGGCCGTGTCGTTGCACGGCATCGGCCTGTTCGGCTTCCTCGCCATGATGCTGTTCCTCGCCATCCTGGTGGTGGGCTTCATCTACGAATGGAAGAAGGGAGCGCTGGAGTGGGAGTAGAAGGCGTGCAGCAGAAGGGGTTCGTCACCGCCCAGGTGGATACCCTCGTCAACTGGGCGCGTACCGGCTCGCTCTGGCCCATGACCTTCGGCCTGGCCTGCTGCGCGGTGGAGATGATGCACGCCGGCGCGGCGCGCTACGACCTCGACCGCTTCGGCGTGATCTTCCGCCCCAGCCCGCGCCAGTCTGACGTGATGATCGTGGCCGGTACGCTGGTCAACAAGATGGCGCCGGCCCTGCGCAAGGTCTACGACCAGATGGCCGAGCCGCGCTGGGTCATCTCCATGGGTTCCTGCGCCAACGGCGGCGGCTACTACCACTATTCTTACGCGGTGGTGCGCGGCTGCGACCGCATCGTGCCGGTGGACGTCTACGTGCCGGGCTGCCCGCCTAGCGCTGAGCAGCTCCTCTACGGGATCATCCAGCTGCAGAAGAAGATCCGCCGCACCAACACCATCGCGCGATAGGGAAGAGCATGACCGCAGCCGTCGACAAGCTGGCCGAGCAGGTGGAAGCGCGCTTCAAGGACGCACTGGTGCGCGTGCCTTCCATCACCGATGAGCTCACCTACGAGGTCGGTGCGGACAAGCTGCTGGAGACCTGCCGTGCGCTGCGCGACGAGAAGGCCTTCCGCTTCGAGCAGCTCATGGACGTGTGCGGCGTCGATTACCTGGGCCACGGCCTGGACGAGTGGCGCACCGAGTCCTCCACCCGCACCGGCTTCAGCCGCGGCGTGCGGCGCGGCCTGCCGGAGGCCGTCTCGCGTCCCGAGCGGCGCTACGCGGCGGTCTACCACCTCCTGTCCGTGAGCCGCAACGAGCGGCTGCGGCTGCGCGTGTACTGCACCGGCAGCGAGCCGCCCATGGTGCCCTCGGTCATCGGCATCTGGGCCTCCGCCGCCTGGTTCGAGCGCGAGGCCTTCGACCTCTACGGCATCCTATTCGACGGCAACCCGGACCTGCGCCGCATCCTCACCGACTACGGCTTCGTCGGCCACCCATTCCGCAAGGACTTCCCGCTCTCCGGCAACGTGGAGGTGAAGTACGACCCTGAGAAGAAGCGCGTGGTCTACCAGCCGGTGAGCATCGAGCCGCGCACCCTGGTGCCGCGCGTCATCCGCCACGACCCGCGCTACGACGAGGCCTTCAAGGAGGTCTCCAAGAATGCCTGAGATCCAGAACCTGACGATGAACTTCGGCCCGCAGCACCCGGCTGCGCACGGCGTGCTGCGCCTGGTGCTGGAGATGGACGGCGAGATCATCACCAAGGCCGACCCGCACATCGGCCTCTTGCATCGCGCCACCGAGAAGCTGGCCGAGAACAAGCCGTACAACCAGAGCATCGGCTACATGGACCGGCTCGACTACGTGTCCATGATGTGCAACGAGCATGCCTACGTGATGGCGATCGAGCGGCTGCTCGGCATCGCGCCGCCGCCGCGCGCGCTGATGATCCGCACCATGTTCGACGAGCTGACCCGCATCACCAACCACCTGCTGTGGCTGGGCGCGCACGGCCTCGACATCGGCGCCATGACGGTGTTCCTCTACTGCTTCCGCGAGCGCGAGGACGTGATGGATATGTACGAGGCGGTGTCGGGCGCGCGCATGCACGCGACCTATTACCGTCCGGGCGGCGTGTACCGCGACCTGCCGGCGCACATGCCGCAGTTCGACCAGTCCCGCTTCCGCAGCAAGGGCGACCTGAAGCGCCTCAACGGCGCGCGCGAAGGCTCGCTGCTGGACTTCATCGACGACTTCGCCGCGCGCTTTCCCAAGTGCGTGGACGAGTACGAGACCCTGCTCACCGACAACCGCATCTGGAAGCAGCGCACCGTCGGCATCGGCGTGGTCTCGCCGGAACGCGCGCTGCAGCTCGGCTTCACCGGCCCCATGCTGCGCGGCTCGGGCGTGGAGTGGGACCTGCGCAAGAAGCAGCCCTACGCCATGTACGACCAGGTGGACTTCGACATCCCGGTGGGCGTCAACGGCGACTGCTACGACCGCTACCTGGTGCGCATCGCCGAGATGCGCCAGTCGGCGCGCATCGTGCGCCAGTGCGTGGAGTGGCTGCGCAAGAACCCCGGCCCGGTGATGCTGGAGGACCACAAGGTGACGCCGCCGACCCGCGAGGAGGCGAAGTCCGACATGGAATCCCTGATCCACCACTTCAAGTACTTCACGGAAGGCTATTGCGTGCCGGCCGGCGAGGTGTATGCGGCGGTGGAGCATCCCAAGGGCGAGTTCGGCGTGTACATGATCTCGGACGGCGCCAACAAGCCGTTTCGCGTGAAGATCCGCGCCGCGGGCTTCGCGCACCTCTCGGCCTTGGACGAGATGGTGCGCGGCCACATGCTGGCGGACCTGGTGGCTATCATCGGCACCCAGGACATCGTGTTCGGAGAGGTGGACCGCTGATGAGCGACACTGCAGCGAAGGACGGCCTGCTCTCGAAGCACGCCTGCCAGGTCATCGACGAGTGGATTAAGAAGTACCCGGAGGGGCGGCAGCGCTCGGCCGTGTTCGCGGCGCTGCGCGAGGCCCAGCACGAGAACAACGGCTACCTGACCGTGCCGCTGATGGACGCGGTGGCCGCCTACCTCAAGCTCGAACCCATCAAGGTCTACGAGGTGGCGAGCTTCTACTCGATGTTCGAGACCAAGCCGGTGGGCCGCCACAGCATCTCGGTGTGCACCAACATCTCCTGCATGCTGCGCGGTGCCGACGGCATCGTCGAGCACCTGGAGAAGAAGCTCGGTATTAAGACCGGCGAGAGCACCAAGGACGGCCGTGTCTACCTCAAGTGCGAGGAGGAATGCCTCGCCGCCTGCGCCGGCGCCCCCATGATGATGGTGGACCACAAGTATCACGAGAATCTCACTCCGGAGAAGGTCGATAAGCTCCTGGAGGAACTGAAATGACGCAGCTCAACCAGGTCTGCTACCGCACCCTGCAGTTCGACCAGCCCTGGACCTACGCCAACTACCTCAAGGTGGACGGCTACAAGGCCTGGCGCAAGATATTGAAGGAGAAGATCTCCCCCGAGCAGATCGTGGAGGAGATGAAGGCTTCCGGCCTGCGCGGCCGCGGCGGCGCGGGCTTCCCGACGGGCACCAAGTGGAGCTTCATGCCGAAGAACCCCACGGGCCCGTCCTACGTGGTGTGCAACTCCGACGAGTCGGAGCCCGGCACCTGCAAGGACCGGGACATCCTGCGCTTCAACCCGCATGCGCTGATCGAGGGCATGGCCATCGCCGGCTATGCCATGCGCTGCAAGACGGGATACAACTACATCCGCGGCGAGTTCATGGACGAGCCCTTCGAGCGCGTCGAGCAGGCGCTGCGCGAGGCCTATGCCGAGGGCCTGCTGGGCAAGGACATCCTGAGCTCGGGCATCGATTTCGACCTGTATAACCATCTCGGCGCCGGTGCCTATATCTGCGGCGAGGAGACGGCGCTCCTGGAGTCGCTGGAAGGCAAGAAGGGCCAGCCGCGCTTCAAGCCGCCGTTCCCGGCGAACTACGGTGCCTTCGGCCGTCCGACCACCGTGAACAACACCGAGACCTTCGCCTCCGCGCCGAGCATCATCCTGAACGGCGGCAAGTGGTTCGCCGACCTCGGCAAGCCCAACAACGGCGGCACCAAGATCTTCTCCGTGTCCGGCCACGTGGCCAAGCCCGGCAACTTCGAGGTGCCGCTCGGCATCCCGTTCCAGGAACTCCTGGCGCTGGCCGGTGGCGTGTGGAAGGGACACAAGCTCAAGGCCGTGATCCCCGGCGGCTCCTCCGCGCCGGTGCTGCCGGCCGAGGCCATGCTCAACTGCACCATGGACTTCGACTCGCTGCGCAACGCGGGCTCCATGCTCGGCTCCGGCGCGGTGGTGGTGATGGACGAGACCACCTGCATGGTGAAGATGCTGGAGCGCATCGCGCGTTTCTACTACTCGGAGTCCTGCGGCCAGTGCACGCCGTGCCGCGAGGGCACCGGCTGGATGTACCGCGTCATCAAGCGCATCGAGGACGGGCAGGGCCGGCAGGAAGACCTGGACATGCTGGTGGACGTGTCGAAGAAGATCGAGGGGCACACCATCTGCGCCTTCGGCGACGCCGCCGCCTGGCCGGTGCAGAGCTTCATCAAGCATTACCGGCAGGAATTCCAGTACCACATCGACCATGGCTGCTGCATGGTGGGCCCGGGCGCCCGCCGCCGCGCGGCCTGACGACATATATAGAGCGAACAATGGCAGACGAACTGGTCAACATCGAGCTGGATGGCAAGCCGGTCAAGGCGCGCAAGGGTGAGATGATCATCCAGACCGCGGACCGCGAGGGCGTCTACATCCCGCGCTTCTGCTACCACGAGAAGCTCACGGTGGCGGCGAACTGCCGCATGTGCCTCGTCGAGGCCGAGAAGTTGCCGAAGCCCCTGCCGGCCTGCGCCACGCCGGTGATGGAGGGCATGAAGGTGTTCACCCGCTCGGTGAAGGCCATCGCCGCGCAGCGCGCCACCATGGAATTCCTGCTCATCAACCACCCGCTGGACTGCCCGATCTGCGACCAGGGCGGCGAGTGCGAGCTGCAGGACCTGGCCATGGGCTATGGCCGGGACATCTCGCGCTACAGCGAGAAGAAGCGCGTGGTGAAGGACGAGGACATCGGCCCGCTGGTGTCCACCGACATGACCCGCTGCATTCACTGCACCCGCTGCGTGCGCTTCGGGCAGGAGATCGCCGGCATCCAGGAGCTGGGCGGCACCGGCCGCGGCGAGAACCTGCGCATCGGCACCTACATCGGCAAGGCCGTGGACCATGAGCTGTCCGGCAACATCATCGACCTGTGCCCGGTGGGCGCGCTCAACTCCAAGCCCTTCCGCAACCGCGGCCGCGGCTGGGAGATGACGCAGCTGCCCACGGTGGCGCCGCACGACTGCGTCGGCTCCAACCTCAACGCCCACATCCTGCGCGGCCTGTACATGCGCGCGGTACCGCGGCCGAACGATGAGATCAACGAGACGTGGGCTTCGGACCGCGACCGCTTCAGCTACGCGGGCGTGCACAGCGAGGATCGCCTGACCAAGCCCATGGTGAAGAAATCCGGCAAGTGGCAGGAGACGGATTGGGAGACCGCGCTGGAAGCGGCGGTCAACGGCCTGCGCGAGACCGTGAAAGTGAAGGGCGGCGATGCCGCCGGCGTGCTGGCGTCCCCGAGCGCCACCATCGAGGAGCTGTACCTCCTGCAGAAGCTGGCTCGCGGCCTCGGCATCCCGCACATCGACGTACGCCTGCGCCAGGCGGATTTCCGCGACGATGCGTCGGAGCCCCTGTTCCCCTGGCTCGGCCAGGGCGTGCAGGACATCGAGAAGCTGGAGGCAGCGCTCGTCATCGGCTCCAACATCCGCAAGGAGGTGCCGCTACTGGCGCACCGCCTGCGCAAGGCGGCTCTCAAGGGCGCCGCGGTGATGTTCCTGAACCCGCGCCGCTACCCCATGCTGTTCCCGGTGCGCGCTTACCTCAGCTGCGCGTCCCAGGACATGGTGGACAGCCTGGCAGCGGTGCTGAAGGCCACCGGCAAGCCGGTGCCCGCCGCGGTGAAGGACATCGTCGCCGGCCAGAAGCCGGCTGCCGAGCATTCCCAGATGGCGGCGGAGCTCGCCAAGGGCGAGCGCAAGGCCATCCTGCTCGGCCACCTGGCGCTCAGCCATCCAGCCTACGCGGACATCCGTGCCCTGGCGGCGGCGCTGGCCGAGGCCACCGGCGCGAAGCTCGGCTACATCAGCGTGGGTGCCAACAGCGCCGGCGCCTGGCTCGCGGGGGCGGTGCCCATGCGCGCCGCCGGCGGACGCACTCTCGACCAGCCCGGCCGCAACGCGGCGGCGATGCTGGAGGAGCCGCGCTCGGCGTATCTCCTGCTCGGCACCGAGCCGGAGCTGGAATGCTGGGATGGCGCCCAGGCCATGAAGGCGCTCAAGAGCGCCAAGCACGTGGTGGCGATCACCTCATACGTGAGCGAGAACATGCAGCAGTACGCCGACGTGCTGCTGCCCGCCGGCGCCTACGGCGAGACCTCCGGCACCTACGTGAACGCGGAAGGCCGCTGGCAGAGTTTCAGCGGGCTCACCCAGCCGCTCGGCGAGGCGCGCCCGGCCTGGAAGATCCTGCGCGTGATGGGCAACCTCTGCGAACTCAAGGGCTTCGAGCAGGAGTCCTCCGAGGACGTGCTGCGCGAGGTGCGCGACGCGGTGGGCGAGGTCCACGCGGACAACCGCTTCACCGGCACCCGCGCCGTCAACGCGCCGGTCACGGTGAAGGGCTTCCTGCGGGTGGGCGAGATCCCGATGTACGCAGTGGATGCCCTGGTGCGCCGCGCGGCGCCGCTGCAGCAGACCCGTGACGCCGACGTGGCCTACGCCCAGTTCTCGCCGGAGGACGGCAAGCGCCTCAAGGTGGAGGCGGGCGACGCCGTGAGCCTCAAGCACAACGGCACGCGCGTGGTCCTGCCGGTGAAGTTCGACGACAGCATCGCGGTGGGCGAGGTGTGGGTGCCCACGGGCCTGCCCGTGACCCTGGCGCTCGGCCCCTCGAGCGGCGCCATCGAAGTGGAGAAGGCCTGATGTCACTCTGGCAGCAAGCCGTCGACACCTGGAACAGCCTGCCGTTCGGCTGGCAGCTCACGCTGCGTTCGGTGGCTGGCATCATCGCCATCATGGTGCCGCTCATCATTACCGTGGCGATGCTGACCCTGGCGGAGCGCCGCGTCATCGGTTTCATGCAGGTCCGCATCGGCCCGAACCGCGTGGGCCCCTGGGGCCTGCTGCAGCCCTTCGCCGACGTGCTCAAGCTGGTCTTCAAGGAGATCGTGCTGCCGGTACGCGCGAACAAGTTCATCTTCTTCCTGGCGCCGGTGATCTCCATCGGCACCGCGTTCGCGGCCTGGGCGGTGATCCCGTTCCAGGACGGCGTGATCCTGGCGAACATCAACGCCGGGCTGCTCTACATACTGGCGCTGACCTCGTTCGGCGTGTATGGCGTGATCCTCTCCGGCTGGGCCTCCAACTCCAAGTATGCGTTCCTCGGCGCCATGCGCTCGGCCGCGCAGATGGTGGCCTACGAGATCGCCATGGGCTTCGCCCTGGTGGGCGTGCTGATGGTGAGCCAGAGCCTCAACCTCAACGACATCGTGCTGGGCCAGGCGGGCGGGGCGGGGCACTGGTTCCTGTGGCCGCTGCTGCCGCTCGCGGTCATCTACTTCATCGCCGGCGTGGCCGAGACCAACCGTGCGCCCTTCGACGTGGCGGAAGGCGAGTCCGAGATCGTGGCCGGCTTCCACGTGGAGTACTCCGGCACCGCGTTCGCGGCGTTCTTCCTCGCCGAATACGCCAACATGATCCTGATCACGGCGCTCGCCAGCATCATGTTCCTGGGAGGCTGGCTGTCGCCGTTCCCGGAGAGCTGGGGCTGGCTGGGAAACCCGAGCTTCATCTGGTTCGCCCTGAAGATGTGCTTCTTCCTGTACCTGTACCTGTGGTTCCGTGCCACCTTCCCGCGCTACCGCTATGACCAGATCATGCGGCTGGGCTGGAAGATCTTCATACCCATCACCATCCTGTGGCTGGCGGTGCTCGGCTTCGCGATCGTCTCCGGCATGCCGCTCACGGCGCTCGGCGCCTGGACCGCGGCCGGCGTGGCCGCGTTCCTGCTGGTCCACTTCCTGCTGTTGAGGAAGGCCCGATGACCTCCCTGCGCACCTGGATCAAGAGCCTGCTGCTGGCCGAGCTGCTGCAGGGCATGGCGCTGACCCTGGGCTACTTCTTCAAGCCCAAGTTCACCATCCGCTATCCCGAGGAGCGCACGCCCAAGTCGCCTCGCTACCGCGGGCTGCACGCCCAGCGCCGCTACGCGAACGGCGAGGAGCGCTGCATCGCCTGCAAGCTGTGCGAGGCGGTGTGCCCGGCGCTCGCCATCACCATCGACTCCGAGATGCGCGCCGACGGCACGCGCCGCACCACGCGCTACGACATCGACCTGTTCAAGTGCATCTACTGCGGCTTCTGCGAGGAGGCCTGCCCGGTGGACGCCATCGTCGAGACCAGCATCACCGACTTCCACTTCGAGAAGGCCGGCGAGCAGATCATGACCAAGGAGAAGCTCCTGGCCATCGGCGACAAGTTCGAACCGCAGATCGCCGCCGACCGCGCGGCCGATGCGCGCTACCGCTGAGGACGTAAGGAATGGTGCAGGAGATCATCTTCAGCGTGTTGGCCGCCCTGGTGGTGGGATCGGCGCTCGGCGTCATCACCGCCAGGAACCCGGTGCATGCGGTGCTGTTCCTGGTGCTGGCTTTCGTCGGCAGCGCCGGCCTCTGGCTGCTCATGGAGGCGGAGTTCCTCGGCATCGTGCTGGTGCTGGTGTACGTCGGCGCCGTGATGGTGCTGTTCCTGTTCGTGGTGATGATGCTGGACATCAACGTCGCCTCGCTGCGCGCGGGCATGGCGCGCTACGCGCCCATCGGCGCGGTAGTGGCGCTGATCATGGCCGGCGAGATCGGCTACGTGGTGTGGTCGCGCAAGATGGGCGTCTCCTTCGGCGCGCCGGTGGAGCACCCCGCGGGCTACAGCAACACCCGCGAGCTGGGCGACCTCATCTATACGGTGTACGCCTATCCCTTCGAGATCGCCGCTGTGATCCTGCTGGTGGGCATCGTTGCCGCCATCGCGCTGACGCTGCGCCGCCGCGAGGGCACCCGCAGCCAGGACCCGGCCAAGCAGGTGCAGGCCACCGCCGCCGGCCGCGTGCGCCTGGTGAGCATGCCGGCCGAGACCGCCAAGCGGCAGGGGAAGTGACATGATCACGCTGTTCCATTTCCTGGCCCTGTCCGGCGCGCTGTTCGCGATCAGCGCCGCGGGCATCTTCCTGAACCGCAAGAACGTGATCCTGCTGCTGATGTGCATCGAGTTGATGCTGCTGGCGGTGAACTTCAACTTCATCGCCTTCTCGCGCTACCTCAACGACGCGGCCGGCCAGGTGTTCGTGTTCTTCATCCTGACCGTGGCGGCGGCGGAGGCGGCCATCGGCCTCGCCATCCTGGTGGTGCTGTTCCGCCACCGCGCCAGCATCAACGTCGAAGACCTCGACAGCATGAAGGGCTGACATGGACCTGCAGAGCGTCTTCCTCACCATCGTCCTGTCCCCGCTGCTGGCCGCGGCCGTGGCCGGCTTAGGCATGCGCTTCATCCCGCGCGCTGCCGCGCACTGGGTCACCATCGCCGGCGTCGGCCTCTCGTTCCTGCTGTCGGCCTGGGTGCTGGTGGGCATGCTGCAGGGCAGCATCGCCGACACCAACGTCACGGTGTACCAGTGGGGCCTGTCCGACGGCGTGGCGTTCCAGGTCGGCTTCCTGGTGGACCACCTGACCGCGCTCATGATCACGGTGGTGACCTTCGTCTCGCTGATGGTGCACGTCTACACCATCGGCTACATGGCGGAGGACCCGGGTTACAAGCGCTTCTTCAGCTACATCTCGCTGTTCACCTTCTCCATGCTGATGCTGGTGATGGCGAACAACTTCCTGCAGCTGTTCTTCGGCTGGGAGGCGGTGGGCCTGGTCTCGTACCTGCTGATCGGCTTCTGGTACACGCGTCCCACGGCCATCTACGCGAACCTCAAGGCCTTCCTGGTCAATCGCGTCGGCGACTTCGGCTTCCTGCTGGGCATCGCGCTGGTGCTGTACCACACCGGCAGCCTGGACTACGCCACCGTGTTCGCCCAGGCGCCGCAGCTGGCGGGGCAGGGCATCGAGCTGTTCCAGGGCCATGTGTGGCCGCTGCCGGCGGTGATGTGCATCCTGCTGTTCGTGGGCGCGATGGGCAAATCCGCCCAGGTGCCGCTGCACGTGTGGCTGCCGGACTCGATGGAGGGCCCGACCCCCATCTCGGCGCTGATCCACGCCGCCACCATGGTGACCGCGGGCATCTTCATGGTGTCGCGCCTGTCGCCGCTGTTCGAGCTGTCCGATGCGGCGCTCTCGGTGGTGCTGGTGATCGGCGCCACCACCGCGTTCTTCATGGGCCTCATCGGTCTCGTCAACAACGACATCAAACGGGTGGTGGCGTACTCCACGCTCTCCCAGCTCGGCTACATGGCGACCGCGCTCGGCGCCTCCGCCTACGGCGCCGGCATGTTCCACCTCATGACCCACGCCTTCTTCAAGGCGCTCCTGTTCCTGGCCGCGGGCTCGGTGATCATCGCCATGCATCACGAGCAGGACATGCGCTACATGGGCGGCCTGCGCAAGTACCTGCCCATCACCTACTGGACCAGCGTGGTCGGCTCGCTCGCGCTCATCGCGTTCCCGGGGTTCGCCGGATTCTTCTCCAAGGACACCATCATCGAGGCGGTGCACGAGTCCACCCGCCCCGGCGCGACCTACGCCTACTGGTGCGTGCTGTTGGGCGCCTTCGTCACCGCGCTCTACACCTTCCGCATGCTGTTCATGACATTCCACGGCAAGGAACGTTTCAAGGTGGTGAAGCACCACCATGACGGCCATGACGAGGACCACGAGCACGGCCACAAGCCGGGCGAGCTGGCCCACGCGCCCCACGAGTCGCCCTGGGTGGTGACGGTGCCGCTGATCCTGCTGGCGGTGCCCTCGGTCATCATCGGCTGGATCACCGTGGAGCCCTTGCTCTACGGCGGCTGGCTGGCGGACGCGATCCACGTGGCGCCCGCCAACGACGTGCTGGCCAAGCTTGGCGAGGAGTTCGGCAGTCCGCTGCACGCGGTGCTGGAGAGCGTGATGTCGCCGACCCTCTGGCTCGCGCTCGCGGGCGTCGCCACCGCCTGGTTCCTGTACATCCGCCGCCCGGACCTGCCGGACGTGATCGCCGCGCGCTTCAGGCCCCTCTACACGCTGCTCGCCAACAAGTTCTATTTCGACGAGCTGTTCGCGTTCGTGTTCGCCGCCGGCACCCGAGCCCTGGGCAAGCTGCTGTGGCAGGTGGGCGACGTGACGCTCATCGACAACGTGGCCATCAACGGTACCGCCAACTCCATCGGCAGGCTGGCCGGGGTGCTGCGCCGAGGGCAGTCCGGCTACCTCTACCACTATGCCTTCGCCATGATCATCGGACTCTGCGTCCTGCTTGGCTGGCTCATAACGAGATAAATGGGAACCGATAGATGACCGGCCATTTCATACTCAGCCTGTTGCTTTGGTTGCCGATCGCCGGAGGGCTCCTGGTGCTCGCCGCCGGGCGCGTCGCGCCGGGGGCGGTCCGTTGGCTGGCGCTCTTGACCGCGCTCGTCACCTTCGCGGTGAGTGTGCCGTTGTGGACGCAGTTCGACACCACCACCGCGGCCATGCAGTTCACCGAGAAGCTGCCCTGGATCAGCACCTTCAACGTCTACTACGCGCTGGGCGTGGACGGCATCTCCATGCCGCTGATCCTGCTCACCACCTTCGTCACCATCCTGGTGGTGGTGGCCGGCTGGGAAGTCATCCAGTACAAGACCGCCCAGTACATGGCGGCGTTCCTGATCCTGGAAGGCCTCATGGACGGCGTGTTCTCCGCCACCGACGGCATGCTGTTCTACGTGCTGTGGGAGGCCATGCTCATCCCGATGTTCCTTATCATCGGCGTGTGGGGCGGGCCGCGGCGCGTCTATGCCACCATCAAGTTCTTCCTTTACACCTTCCTCGGTTCCGTGTTCATGCTGGTGGCCATCGTCTACATGTACCTGAAGGCCGGCAGCTTCGACATCCAGGCCTTCCAGCAGCTGCCGCTCGGCCTGCAGCCGCAGGTGCTGATCTTCATCGCCTTCCTGCTGGCCTTCGCGGTCAAGGTGCCCATGTGGCCGGTGCACACCTGGCTGCCGGACGCCCACGTGGAGGCGCCCACGGGCGGCTCCGTGATCCTGGCGGCCATCATGCTGAAGATGGGTGGCTACGGCTTCCTGCGCTTCAGCCTGCCCATCACCCCGGATGCGAGCCACGCGCTCACCTGGCTCGTGATCGGCCTCTCGCTCACCGCGATCGTCTACATCGGCTTCGTCGCCATCGTGCAGACGGACATGAAGAAGCTGGTGGCGTACTCCTCGGTCGCGCACATGGGCTTCGTGACATTGGGCTTCTTCCTGCTGTTCGCCATCTTCGAGAAGAACGCCAGCCTCGACGGCACCGTGATGGGCGTGGAGGGCGGCATGGTGCAGATGGTGTCGCATGGCTTCATCTCCGGCGCGCTGTTCCTCTGCGTCGGCGTGCTTTACGACCGGCTGCACACGCGCGAGATCGGCGCCTACGGCGGCGTGGTCAACGTGATGCCGGCCTTCGCCTTCTTCATGGTGCTTTTCGCCATGGCCAACTGCGGCCTGCCGGGCACCTCCGGCTTCGTGGGCGAGTGGATGGTGATCCTGGCCGCCATGCGCGCCAACTTCTGGGTGGCCTTCGCCGCCGCCTTCACCCTGTTCCTGGGCGCCGCCTACTCGCTGTGGCTGGTGAAGCGCGTGCTCTATGGCCCGGTGGGCAACGACCACGTGCGCGGCATGACCGACATCAGCCAGCGCGAGTTCGTGGTGCTGGGCCTATGCGCGGTACCGGTGATCGTGCTGGGCGTGTGGCCGGCGCCGCTGCTGGACGTGATGCACGCCACCGTCACCAACCTGGTGCACCAGGTGGCGCAGACCAAACTCACAGGCGGATGATCCCATGAGCTTCGAGCTGCCCCAGTTCCTGCCCGCGGTCCCCGAGATGTTCCTGCTCGGGATGATCTGCTTCATCCTGGTGGTGGACGTGTTCCTGGCCGAGAGCCACCGGCTGGTGACCTACTGGCTGGCGCTGGCCACGGTGGCCGGCACCGCCTGGCTCACGGTGGCGGTGGCCCAGCAGGGCAGCCTGCTCACCTTCGGCGGCATGTTCGTGAACGACGCCATGGGCAACGTGCTCAAGCTCTTCACCTACCTGATCGTGGCCATGGTGTTCATCTACTCGCGCGACTACCTGCGCGACCGCAGCCTGCTCAAGGGCGAGTACTACATCCTCGGCCTGACGGCACTCCTCGGCATGATGATCATGATCTCGGCCCACAACATGCTGATCGTGTACCTGGGACTCGAGCTCAACTCCTTGTCGCTCTACGCGATGGTGGCGCTGGACCGGGAGTCGCCGGTCGCCTCCGAGGCCGCCATGAAGTACTTCGTGCTGGGCGCCATCGCCTCGGCGGTGCTGCTGTACGGCATGTCGCTGCTGTACGGCGCCACCGGTACCCTCGACATCACCGGCCTAGGCGTACACGTGGCCTCGAACCCCGCCGCCAGCATAGGCACGCTGTTCGCGCTGGGCTTCATCGTGGTGGGGCTGTGCTTCAAGCTTGGCGCGGTGCCGTTCCACATGTGGGTGCCGGATGTGTACGAGGGCTCTGCCACCTCGGTGACGCTGTTCGTGGGCTCGGCGCCCAAGATCGCCTCGTTCGCGCTGTTCATGCGCCTCCTGGTGGAAGGCCTCGGCGGCATGCATGCCCAGTGGCAGGGCCTCCTCATCGGCATCGCGGTGCTGTCCATGGCCATCGGCGCGATCGTCGCCATCGCCCAGACCAACTTCAAGCGCCTCATGGCCTATTCCACCATCGGCCACGTCGGCTTCATCCTGATGGGCATCCTCGCCGGCACTACCACCGGCTACCAGGCGGCGATGTTCTACACGCTCACCTACGTGATCACCGCCACCGCCGGCTTCGGCCTGATCCTGCTGCTGGCGCGCAAGGGCTTCGAGTCCGAGCGGCTCGACGACTTCAAGGGCCTCAACGAGCGCAGCCCCTGGTTCGCGGCCATGATGCTGGTGGTGATGTTCAGCCTGGCCGGCGTGCCGCCGTTCGTGGGCTTCTTCGCCAAGCTCTATGTGCTGCGCGCGGCGGTGGAGGCGGGGCTCACCTGGCTCGCGGTGACGGCGGTGGTGTTCTCCATCATCAGCGCGTTCTACTACCTCAGGGTGGTGAAGCTCATGTACTTCGACCGGGCGCCGGCCAACAGCCGCAGCGTGCAGGCGGAGTTCGACCTGCGCTGGCTGCTCTCGGGCAATGGCCTCGCGATCCTGCTGCTGGGTGTGCTGCCCGGACCGCTGCTGGCGCTTTGCGCGCGGGTGATCGGCTTCTGAAAATGGGCTCTTGGTTGCGGTGCTACGTCGCATTTCCGCCACAAAACCTTGAAAACCTGACTCTTTTGCTATATATTTCCTGTCCGCCGGGTGCGGGGTGGAGCAGTCTGGCAGCTCGTCGGGCTCATAACCCGAAGGTCGTAGGTTCAAATCCTACCCCCGCTACCAATAAATCAATGACTTAGGTAGCATTGCTACAGAAGTTCTTGGATGCAGGACCCCGGATAGGGGTTTTTTTGTGTCCTTGCGAAGGCCCTCTGCCAGAGAGGGCCGTGCTTGAACCCCGGGCAAGCCGGGGTTTGTCGTCTAGGTCGTCCTGCCCTCAGCGGGACGGTTTTTGGAGATGGGCCCGAGGGCCCATTTTTGTTTTTTGCGGTTGTATCGCGAGTCCGGACATGTGCCGGACTCGCGAGTCTGAAAATTCCAGGGATGGAATTTTCAGACGAAATAGGAATGGAGCGCGAAGCGCGGTGAGAGAGAGGCTGATCAGTCTGCTGGAAGCGCCGGTCGAGGCGCTGGGATACGAGGTGGTGGAACTGGAGTTCCACCCCCAGGGCGGTGGCGGCCTGCTGCGGGTATACATCGACCGCGAGGGCGGCGTGACGGTGGATGACTGCGAGAAGGTCAGCCGCCAGGTGAGCGCCGTACTGGACGTGGAGGACCCGATCCCATGCCACTACACCCTCGAGGTGTCGTCGCCGGGATTGGACCGGCCGCTACGCAAGGCCGCGGACTACACGCGCTTCGCCGGGGAGCGGGCCAAGGTGGAGCTCGACCTGCCCATCGAGGGGCGCAAGCGCTTCACCGGCATCCTCAAAGGATGCGAGGGCGGCGAGGTGAGCATCGAGGTGGACGGCGTGCTCCACCGCCTGCCCCTGGAGGGCATCGCGAAAGCGCGCCTGGTACCGGAATTCTGATCTGGATCGAAACCGATATTTCTTGAAGAGATAGAGCCATGAACAAAGAGATCCTGCTGGTCGTCGACGCCGTCTCCAACGAGAAGGGCGTGGACAAGAACGTGATCTTCGAGGCGCTGGAAGCGGCGCTCGCTTCCGCGACGCGCAAGAAGCACGGCGGCGACATCGACGCGCGCGTCTCCATCGACCGCCAGACCGGCGAGTACGAGACCTTCCGCCGCTGGGTGGTGCAGCCCGACGACATGCTGCTGGAGTCCCCGGACCGCGAGATCCGCCTGATGGACGCCGTGGACGTCAAGCCGGACATCCAGGTGGGCGAATTCATCGAGGAGCCCATGGCCTCGGTGCCGTTCGGACGCATCGGCGCGCAGACCGCCAAGCAGGTCATCGTGCAGAAGGTGCGCGAGGCCGAGCGTGCCCAGGTGGTCGAGGCCTACCAGGGCCGCATCGGGGAGCTCGTCACCGGCCTCGTGAAGCGCGTGGAGCGCGGCAACGTCTACATCGACCTCGGCAACAACGCCGAGGCCTTCATCCCGCGCGAGGACATGATCCCGCGCGAGGCGGTGCGCACCGGCGATCGGATCCGCGGCTACCTGAAGGAAGTGCGCGCCGAGGCGCGCGGCCCGCAGCTGTTCGTGACCCGCACCGCGCCGCAGTTCCTCATCGAGCTGTTCAAGCTCGAGGTGCCGGAAGTTGGCCAGGGCCTCATCGAGATCAAGGGCGCCGCGCGCGACCCGGGCTCCCGCGCCAAGGTGGCGGTGATGAGCCACGATTCGCGCATCGACCCGGTCGGCGCCTGCGTCGGCATGCGCGGCTCGCGCGTGCAGGCCGTATCCAACGAGCTCTCCGGCGAGCGCGTGGACATCGTGCCCTTCGACGAGAACCCGGCCCAGTTCGTCATCAACGCCATGTCCCCGGCCGAGGTGATCTCCATCACCATGGACGAGGAATCCAAGAGCATGGATCTCGCGGTCGCCGAGGACAACCTGTCCAAGGCCATCGGCCGCGGCGGCCAGAACGTGCGCCTCGCCAGCCAGCTCTCGGGCTGGGAGCTCAACGTCATGAGTGAGGCCCAGGCCACCCAGAAGACCGAGGCCGAGGCCCAGGCGCTGCAGAAGCTGTTCATGGAGCAGCTGGACGTGGACGCCGACGTGGCCGCGATCCTGGTGCAGGAGGGCTTCTCCAGCATCGAGGAGATCGCCTACGTGCCGACCACGGAACTGCTCTCCATCGAAGAGTTCGACGAAGCCACGGTGGAAGAGCTGCGCGGCCGCGCCCGCGACGTGCTGCTGACCCAGGCCATCGCCAGCGAGGAGCAGGTGGGCGACAGCGAGCCCGCCGATGACCTCCTCAACATGGACGGCATGGACCGGGCGCTGGCGTTCAAGCTTGCCGCCAAGGGCATCCGCACCATGGAGGAGCTGGCGGAGCAGGCGGTGGAGGACATCAAGGACATCGAGGGCCTCGACGAGGCCCGCGCCGCGTCGCTCATCATGACCGCGCGCGCCCCCTGGTTCGCCGGTGAGCAGCAGGCCTGAGTGAAGCGAGAAGCGAAGCACGAGCAGCGAGGAGCGTAAGGGCATGGCACAAGTCACCGTAAGACAACTGGCCGAGGTCGTGGGCACGCCCGTGGACCGCCTGTTGACGCAGCTCTCGGAGGCCGGCATCGAGGTCGGCGACCCGGATGCCGCCATCAGCGACGACCAGAAGATGCAGCTGCTCACGCACCTGCGCCAGAGCCACGGCGAGAACTCAACCGCCGAGCCGCGCAAGATCACCTTGAAGCGCCGCAGCGTCTCCGAGATCAAGCTCACCGGCGCCCAGGGCCGGGCCAAGACCGTGAGCGTGGAGGTGCGCAAGCAGCGCACCTACGTGAAGCGCAGCGCGGTGATGGAAGAGGAAGCCAAGCGCCGCGCCGAAGAGGACGCCGTGCGCCAGGCCGAGCTCGAGCAGAAGCAGGCCGAAGAGGCCAAGCGCGCCGCCGAGAAGAAGGCCGTGGACGACGCCAAGCGCGCCGTCGAGGAGCAGGAACGCAAGGCCAAGCAGGACGAGGAGACCAAGCGCAAGCAGGAGCAGGAGACCCATGCCCGCGCCGACGCCGAGCGCCGCCGCGCCGAGGCCGACGCCCGCCGCGAGGCGGATGAGGAAGACCGCCGCATGCGCGCCGCGCTGCCCAAGGGCAAGCCGGGCACGCCCGCCGCTCCGGCACCCGCCGCTGCGGCGCCGGCCGGCACCGAGGCCCACACCCGTTACGGACGTGCCGAGCTGCACGTGGCCGGGGGCCTGTCCAACAAGCGCAAGGGCAAGAAGCCGGGCAAGTCCCGCGGCCCGATCAACGTGCAGATGGAATCCAAGCACGGCTTCGAGAGGCCGGTGGCGCCGCAGGTCCGCGAGGTGCATATCCCCGAGACCATCACCGTGGGCGAACTGGCGCAGCGCATGGCCGTGAAAGCCAACGAAGTCATCAAGATCATGATGAACATGGGCGCTATGGCGACCATCAACCAGGTCATCGACCAGGACACCGCGGCGATCGTGGTGCATGAGATGGGCCACACCCCGAAGCTGCTCAAGGAGAGCGACGTCGAGGACAAGATGCTCCAGGCCAAGCCCGTGGAGCAGGGCGAGGAAGCCACGCGCGCACCGGTGGTCACCATCATGGGCCATGTCGATCACGGCAAGACCTCGCTGCTGGACTACATCCGCAAGACCCGCGTCGCGGCCCGCGAGGCCGGCGGCATCACCCAGCACATCGGCGCCTACCACGTGCAGACGCCGAAGGGCGCCATCACCTTCCTGGACACCCCCGGCCACGCCGCGTTCACCGCCATGCGCGCCCGCGGCGCCAAGGTGACGGACATCGTGGTGCTGGTGGTGGCGGCGGACGACGGCGTGATGCCGCAGACCGTCGAGGCCATCAACCACGCGCGCGCCGCCGAGGTGCCGATCGTGGTGGCCATCACCAAGAGCGACAAGCCGGAAGCGAACTTCGACAAGGTGCGCACCGAGCTGTCGCAGCACCAGATCATCTCGGAAGAGTGGGGCGGCGAGAACATCTTCGTGCAGGTGTCGTCCAAGACCGGCGCCGGCGTGGACAAGCTGCTCGACTCCATCAGCGTGCAGGCGGAGGTCATGGAACTGAAGGCCGTGGCCGACGGCCCGGCGACCGGCTTCGTGCTGGAATCCAGCCTGGAGAAGGGCCGCGGCGCCGTGGCCACCGTGCTGATCCAGAAGGGCAAGCTCAAGACCGGCGACATCCTGCTCACCGGCCATGAGTTCGGCCGCGTGCGCGCCATGTTCGACGAGGCCGGCGAGCGCATCGACGAGGCCGGCCCCTCCATCCCGGCGCAGGTGCTGGGCCTCTCCGGCACGCCCAATGCGGGCGACGAGGCGCTGGTGGTAGCCGACGAACGCAAGGCCCGCGAGGTCGCGCTGTACCGCCAGGGCAAGTTCCGCGACGTGAAGCTGGCGCGCGCCCAGGGCGCCAAGCTCGAGGACGTATTCCAGCAGATAGCTGATGGCCAGAAGACCCTCAACCTGCTGGTCAAGACCGACGTGCAGGGCAGCGCCGAGGCGCTGCGCGACGCGCTCACCGGCCTGTCCACCGACGAGATCAAGGTCAAGGTGATCGTCAGCAGCGTGGGCGGCATCACCGAGTCCGACGCCAACCTGGCCGCCGCCTCCAAGGCGGTGATCATCGGCTTCAACGTGCGTGCCGATGCCGGTGCGCGCCGCATCGTGGCCGAATCCGGCGTGGACCTGCGCTACTACAGCGTGATCTACGAAGCCATCGACGACGTGAAGAAGGCCATGAGCGGCATGCTCGGCACCGAGATCCGCGAGCAGATCGTGGGCCTGGCCGAGGTGCGCGACGTGTTCCGCTCCTCCAAGATCGGCGCCATCGCCGGCTGCCTGGTGGTGGAAGGCTACGTCAAGCGCAACAATCCGATCCGGGTGCTGCGCAACGAGGTGGTCATCTTCCAGGGCGCGCTGGAGTCGTTGCGCCGGTTCAAGGACGACGTGTCCGAGGTCCGTGCCGGTACCGAGTGCGGCATCGGCGTGAAGGACTACAACGACGTGCAGCCGGGCGACAAGATCGAGTGCTACGAGCGCGTGGAAGTGGCGCGCACGATCTGAGCCGGTAGCCCGAGATGCCCAAGGAATTCCAGCGCTCCACCCGGGTCGCCGAGCAGATCCAGCGCGAGTTGGCAGGCATGGTCGGCCGGGTCCTGGAGGATCCGCGCGCCGGCATGGTGACCGTTACGGCGGTGCAGCTCTCCAAGGACCTGTCCCACGCCCGCGTGTTCGTGTCCTCGCTCGGCGGCAGCCTCACGCACCAGGAGTTGGTGCAGTCGCTGCAGCACGCTTCCGGCTTCATGCGCCACGAGCTCGGCCGCGCCATGAAGCTGCGCATCATGCCGGAGCTGCGCTTCCAGTACGACGAGACCGAGGAGCGCGCCGCGCGCCTCGAGGCCCTCATCGCCAAGGCGAATACGCCGGATGGCGGGAAAGGCTCGTGACCGGCGCTGAACCCGCTCCCCAGCGGGTGAAGCTGCCGCGCCGCCCCGTGCACGGCGTGCTGCTGCTAGACAAGCCGGTCGGCCTCACCTCCAACGATGCGCTGCAGAAGGCCAAGCGCCTGTTCCTGGCCGAGAAGGCCGGCCACACCGGTAGCCTCGATCCCCTCGCTTCCGGCATGCTCCCGCTCTGCTTCGGCGAGGCCACCAAGGTCTC